>JAEZOG010000080.1 GCA_023414155.1 Cyanobacteria bacterium OH_CFB_184
ATTCATCCTTTGGATATAAAGAAGCTAACTTTTCATAAATCAAAATAGCTTTGTTAAAATCTTTTTTGATCGAATACAAATCCCCTTGCGTTTTCAACAACAGTTCATTTTGTGCATCTTTTAAGAGCAATTTATCAACATATAAAAGCCCCTTATCCCAATTTTCGCTCATCATTGAATAATCAAGCGCTAACTTATAAAGATTATCATCAGGCTTAGAAGAAACCAAAACTTGCTCAATTATTTCAAGTGACTTATTTGATGCATTATTTTTTGAATACAAAAAAGCTAACAAAACTTGTTCATCAACAGAAAGTTTTTTGTTTTTATATAACTCATTAAACAATGCCAAAGCATCACCAAAACGGTTTTGCGCCATAGAGATATCAAATTCCAGTTTTTTATAAACCTCAGAATCGGGATTAATTTTCAACAACTCTTGAAGTATAGATGATGCTTTATCAAACTCCTTGTTTGTCAACGCATCATACATTTGTTTTTCTTTAATCTCTGTTAAGGTTATTTTTCTAGGAGCAGGCGGTGGTTGTTTAATTTGTTCAACAACTTGTGGTTTTGTTACTATTTTGTCTGTTTGGCTTTTCGAAAACGCATAACTGTCTTTTACGTGTTTGCTTTTATCTCCTCTTGCAATCAATTCTTCGTATACTTTATTAGCTTTTGCATACTGCTTATGTTTTTCATAAAAACCGGCTAACTGATATTTAATCCCGAAATCATTTGGATTAAGTTGGGAAAACTTAATCAAAAACTTTTCTTGAACATCAAAATACTTAAACTGTTCAGATAAAGTTATGATTTTTTTGATTATTGAGACATTTTTTGGAAAGAACTCATGGTATTTTAAAGAATAATGATAAACTTTTTTCATATCATTGTGATGTTGATAAGTATATATACACGCCTCTGCTATTGCAGGAGTAACATCCTCTTTCGAGAGCGCGTCACAGTAAGGTTTAGCACTTGCCCAGTCTCTTGTTTTAAAAAAATGAAGAATTAACGCAGTATTCAAGCTTTTGAGCTGCTTAGAATTTAATCTCTTATCCTTGGTTATTTTATTTAACTCAGTTTTTGATACTTTTGTACGTTGAGTCAGCATCGCATATTTTTTATAAATATAAAACTCATCTTTTGTTAATTCATATAACTTTTGATACAGTTCTTCTGCTCTAAAATAGTATTTTTTTCGTTCACAAAATTTTGCATACTCTTCTAAAACAACCTTGTCTTCTTTGTAATAAAAAAGTGCCTTCTCGTACAAAAAGAAAGCTGATTTGTCATTTTTACGCTTTTCTGCTGACTGAGCTTTTTTTATCAATGTTTCTTTATAATCTTTTTTAATCAAGAAAGCATCGCTTTGTCCTATTGAAAGAAGGAAAAAGCATAATAAAAAAATCATTATTTTTTTTATAAACAAAGTTAAACCTGCTTATATAATCATTTATCAGATTATTAATCTTATTTTGAATTTTTGTAGAAATAAATTACTCACTGGTATAAAAAAATCAAAGAATAAGACTACACTTTTTAACAAAAAACTCTCAAAGCTCTAAAAATAGTCCATTTCATCATTTATGGTCAAAAAGTGAGAATGGGCTACAATGTTGGTAAATTGGATTAATATAGATTTTTAAAATCCGTATTAAGTCTAACAAAATTATTTAAAAGTGAGATTTATGAAAAAAAAAGAAATCAACATTGAAGGACTATATAAAATACAGAAAAGGGATTTAAAAAGGTGCGCTGAAGTTGCTGCTCAAGCCTTTTTAAATGATGAAAGCAGTAAGTTTTTACTATCTTCAAAACTAACGTTTAAAGCATTATATAACTACTACTCTGTAATTTACAAAGTAGTCTTCGACAAAATGTATATGTTTGCAGAAAGCGAAAAGATAAATGGCCTGATTATAATAGCGCCAATAAAAAACTCAGAGTTATCCGTTTGGGATTATATCAAAACAAAAAGTTTAAAAGCAATATTAAGCTTAGGAATAGGTACAATAGTTAGATCTGTAAAATATGAAAATAACTGCATCAAGATAAGAAAAAACATTGCAACTAGCGATATGTGGTATATTTTCCAGTTTGGAGTTTTACCGGAAAAACAAGGGCAAGGCATCGGTTCAAGAACAATGAAGCCATTTTTAAACTGGCTTGATTCAGAAAAAATCAGCTGTTACCTTGAAACTCAAAAAGAACAAAATATCAAAATGTATAATCATTTTGGATTTTCTCTAAAAAGTACTGACACATTACCAAAGAAAAAAGCTAGTCAGTTTGCAATGCTTAGAAACTAAACCTTTCTAATATTCACTCAATTATCCTTTTATTTTTTTATTTAGTCATTTGGGTACTGGCTTAAACCCAAAGTACAAATGTATTATAAAAAATAAAATGAGGATTTTAAATGAAGAATTTATCTGAAGTATTATATAAATTCCGCAGATTATTTTTGTTCTTATTAGTTTTTGTCGTAATTACAATATCAGGGTTTTTCATATACAGAAACTATTTAGGGTTTCATATAACTGCAAAATTTTCTGATGCGACCCCATTATTTGTAAAAATGCCAGTTTATTACAAAGGATATAATATTGGTTTTGTAAACAGAATAAAACCCAGCAAAGACTACGAATATTCCTATGTAAAAATAGTATTCTACTCTCAAAAACCAAACCTACCAGAGAATATAACAGCAAAAATAAAACTTCGCGAGACAAAAAGCGATTACATAGAGTTAATCAAGCCTGATGAGCCTTCAGAGAACAAATTAAAAAACAAAGCCGTAATAGAAGGTGAAGCCGCTTTTGATTTATTCGAGTTTCTCTCCAACATATATGATTCTGGAGCCCTAGATCCAATAATAGAGAGCGTAACAGACTTTGTTTCCAGCATAAGCTCTACAAGTGATGAAATCGGCAGCTTTTTCTCTGATTCTCGCACGATCTTGAAAGACAACAAAAAGAACATTCGCAAAACAACAACTTCTTTAAATCAAATAACCTCAAAAGTTAACAACTCAATAAACGAAAGTCAATTAAACAGCACTTTTTCAAACATCAGCAACTCTGCTTCTAATATTGAAGAAACTTCTGAAAACATTAAAAATGCAACTGAAAATCTTGACATAACAAAAAACAAACTCGACTGCACCATTTCAGATATTCAATCAAGCGCATCTAACATCAAGAACGTGACAGAAGGAGTCTGCCAAACGATGAATAAAAGGTTCGCAGGATTAAGATTAATCTTTGGCAAACCTTCAAAAAAAGATTGTTGCACAAAAGGTTGTGGAAAAAATAATTAACTTAAATTTATTTTTAAATCAATCATTTTAAACAAAAAAATGCCCAGAGGGTCTTATGTTCCTGAGATCCTCGGGCATTGTTATTATAAACAAAAATAATAAAAACTTAATTCCCGAAAAGTATTGTTTTTTACTACTTATTTCTTTAAGTATAGCAAGCAAAATCGATATATTTAGATAAATTATTAACATTAAAGATAACAAAATAATCAATCAAAAAATATATGATACAATTAAATTTAAACTGGAGTTAAAATGATTACACTAGATGAAATAAAAAAAGCAGCAGGCTGTTTAACTGGAAAAATAAGAAAAACCGACTTAATATCAGCTCCAAGCCTAGATAAAAATAACAATATTTTCCTCAAATGCGAAAATCTTCAAATCACTGGAGCATTCAAAATCAGAGGCGCACTTTATAAAATTTCTCAATTAACTGAAGAAGAAAAACAAAAAGGTGTAGTTGCCTGTTCTGCAGGAAATCACGCACAAGGGGTCGCGCTTTCGGCTCAAAAAAACAACATCAAATCCACAATATTTATACCGAGCACTGCGCCAATATCTAAAATAGAGGCAACAAGAAGCTATGGTGCTGAAATAAAATTAATAGACGGCGTTTATGATGATGCATATGATGCAGCGGTGCAATATTACAAAGAAAACGAAGCGACCTTTATACACCCTTTTGATGATGAAATGGTTATTGCAGGACAAGGCACAATAGGGCTTGAGCTTTTTGAACAATTGCCCAATCTTGATGCCGTTGTCGTCCCAATCGGTGGTGGCGGACTGATAGCTGGAATTGCAACCTGCATAAAAAATATAAACCCTAATTGCAAAGTATACGGTGTTCAAGCAAAAGGCGCACCAAGCATGGTAAATGCCTTTGAAACACACAGATTAAGCACTCTTGAAAAAGTTTCAACAGTAGCAGATGGCATTGCTGTTAAAACCCCTGGTAGCATAACTTTTGAATTATGCGAAAAATACGTAGATGAAATCTTCACCGTTACAGAAGATGAAATCGCAACAGCCATTCTTACATTAATGGAGCAGCAAAAACTTGTAGCCGAAGGAGCTGGCGCTGTTTCTGTAGCTGCCGTTCTTTTCAATAAAATTCCTCTTCAAGGCAAAAACATTGCCTGTATTATTTCCGGAGGAAATATTGACGTAACAATCCTATCAAGAGTAATAAACCGAGGGCTTTTAACTTCAGGCAGACTGTCTGATCTGACTATTGAACTTGTTGACAAACCGGGACAGTTAAAAGAAGTTTCAACAATAATAGCTGATCATGGCGCAAACGTTGTAAGAGTAAGACACAACCCGGGCGGAAAAAACACTGACATTAACGGCTGTTATCTTAAAGTATCTATGGAAACAAAAAATCACAACCATTTAAGTGAAATAGAAACAGCACTTGAAACAAAAGGGTACAAAATTACAAGGGAATAAATTATGGAATACATAAACACTCAAAAAGCACCAAAAGCAGTTGGACCATATTCTCAAGCAGTTTTAGTAAACAATGTATTGTATGCATCTGGTCAAATTGCAATCGACCCGGCTACTCAAACAATGATAGAAGGTGACGTTGTTGCACAAACAGAACAAGTAATGAAAAACATCTCTGCGGTTCTAGAAGCAGCTGGTCTTGATTTTAAAAATGTTGTTAAAACAACCTGTTTTCTTGCTAAAATGTCAGATTTTGCTGTTTTTAATTCAATTTATGAAAAACACTTTATATCAAAACCTGCACGTTCTTGTGTTGCAGCAAAAGAACTACCTAAAAACGCATTGGTTGAAATAGAAATTATCGCGGTAAAATAGCTCTAAAATAGATAAACCAATCAGGGATTTATATTTTAGACCTTTTGTATAAAAATAAAAAAATATGTTTATAAACTAGAAAATAACAATTCAAAATGATTGAAAAATTAATATTTGCAAGCATAGTTTTTACCGGATTTTCAGCAATTATGAACCCGATTGCTTCAATTTCGATATTTTTGGCATTAACAAAAGATGACAACAAGGATGAAGTAAAGAAAATAGCTCTTCACTCTACAATTACTGCTCTTTTGGTTGTTGCTACCTTTTCTTTAATAGGACATTTCTTGCTAAATTTTTTTGGCGTAACCTTTACTGCCCTAAGATTAACAGGTGGAATATTAGTGGGCTTAATCGGATACAATATGCTTCAAGGCAAACCATCAAACGATAAACAATACAAAGAAGAAGGTTCTGTAGCGATAACCCCTCTTGGAATCCCATTACTAGCTGGACCCGGGGTAATAATAACCGCAATGAATTTTTCTGTAGGAGGAATGAGCAACTGCATCATTACTATACTTTCTTTTGCTCTATTGTGCGTTATTACTTATTTTGTGTTTATTTTTGGCGAGAAAATAAAAGCCTTTGTCGGCACGAACGTATTAAAGGTCATAACAAGAATGATGGGGCTAGCGCTAGCTGTCATTGGTATGCAGATGTTTTTAGAAGGGATTTACAGGGCTATTAAAGAATTTTACGCAATTCTTTAATTTTTTAATACCTTGTACTTGCATGCGGAAGAACAAACCAAACTTTTGTACCTCCATCTTCAATAGAGTCGACGTATAATTTGCCATCGTGCATTCCGATAAGTTTTTTAACCAAGAATAAACCTAAATCTACACTTGTCCTGCCGCCCTCATATGAAAGATCTATTCTCTTAAATAGTTCAAAAACTTTATTCTGATTATCAAGGCTCATTCCATAACCTAAAATTGACAACGAAACATACAATTTAGAGTTTTCTAGCCAGGAACTTACTAAAAAGTTTGAATTGGAAGAGCAGCTATTTACTGCTGTCTTCAATAAATCATAGACTATTTGATAAAATCTTTTTGAATCAGCTTTTACATTTATATTTGCCAATGCGGTTTCAATATTGATATTTTTGATTATAGCCGTTGGACGAATCTGCTCTATTGCTTCATTTATCAAAGATAATGAATCCACTGACTGCATTGACAGTTCAAAATTTTCAGAATCAACTTCAGATATATTTATAATATCTTCTCTAAGTTCTTTTAAACGCTTTGTATTTTGAATTATGTTCTCAAGATAGCCGTACTGATGCTCTCGGTCCAAGTCTTCTTTCTCAAGCTCTGTTGTATATTCAATAATTTTATCTAAAGGTTCTTTAAATTCTCTTGAAATGTTGACGATAAAATCTTCTTTTGATTGAGCAGATTCTTGATATTTTTCAAACAATTCTGCCTGATAAAGAGAAATACCTGCTTGTGAACATATATTTCTTATTCTTTTAATGTCTTCATCTGAAAGAATTTTGCAGTCTTCTTTCGTAAATTCAATAGAAAAATACCCCATCATTCTTCCCTGATAGAGAACCGGGAAATTATAACTTGATTTGGTCTTAGAATCTTCAAATCGCTTCATAAAAGCTTCGCTTTTCATATTATTTTTTACATAGTCATTCCAACAAGGTATTTTAAACTCCCTTTTTTCAAGCAAAGGCTGTATATAGTCTTTTGCAGCACTATTGGTCCAATCGTATCCCACAAAACTTACTTCATTAGGAGTGGAAAGATATTCTGAACCTTTTTCAATTGGCAAATAGATTTTATGTTTTTCATCAAATTCAGCAAAGAAAACCCTATCGGCACCAAAATATTTTCCGATATTTTGAACAAACAATGACTTGATTGTACTTCTATCTAATGTTGTTCTTAAAATCTCTAAAATATTTCTATTAAACTTCTCCAGCTCTGCAGTGTTTTTAGTATCTTGATAAAGCTTAATTTGTTTATAGACCATCCCGACTTGATTTCCCAGCAATCTCAAAAACTCCAACTCATCCTCTGTTGGTAATTGTTTTTGATTCACATACTCAATTACTAAAATTGCAATAAGCTTTCCTAAATAAAAGAACGGGATACCAATTCCGGATTTTAAACCAAAAAATTTACTGTATTTGTTAATGTTCTCATTTTCAATCTTATCAAGTTCCTCATAATCAAAAACAAGCAGGTCATTGTTCTGCAAAAACAAATCTAAAAAAGCCTTTATGTTAGGAATAGAAAAATCATATCCTAAAACACTCATAACTTGGGAATTT
Source organism: Cyanobacteria bacterium OH_CFB_184 (assembly GCA_023414155.1). GTDB lineage: Bacteria > Cyanobacteriota > Vampirovibrionia > Gastranaerophilales > Gastranaerophilaceae > JAEZOG01. The sequence continues at coordinate 7,449 of JAEZOG010000080.1, forward strand.
GCAAGATACTCTCCGTGCGCACCGATCGGATTTGTTTTCATTTTATCTAAATTTACTTCTACAAAATAGCAACGATCCGCTTTTGTAATTATACCAATATCTCTAACGATTTTCTTCATTTCGTTCATATCAAAGCTTTTTATAACTTTAGATAAAATATTTCCAATTAATCTAGACCTTTGGGCATTTAATTTTGTTTTTTTGTACATTTTTGCATGTTCAAGGGCTATAACAATTTGCGCTGCAATTGTAGCTAAAAATTCTTCATCTTCTTTATCTAAATTAGGGGATTCTTTTATGTAATGCATAACCAAATAATAAAGTTCATCATCTCTATCTGTAAGGGCAACGGTGTAATTCGCTTTTATTTTAGCGTTATCAAAATATCTTTGAGTTGGAGTTCCCTCTCGCACTTCTTCTCTTCTTACTACAATAGGGGAAAAACCTTTTCTAAAAGGATTTATGGAATTAAAGAAATAAGCCAACCCTTCTTGATCAGGCGTTTCATTCATCATGCTATCAATATCATCTGAGGACAAATATTCAACTATTGGGGGACTAAACATATTTTTGTATTTGTCATAACGTCTAAAATAGCATCTATCTGCTTTAAAAACTTTGCATAACTCTGTTACGATGTTCTTTTTAACTTCATTTATATCCAGTGAGCTTCTTATCGCAATAACTATATCTCTGAGTAATTTTTCTCTCTGTGCATTTTTCTTTTGTTTTTCATATAGTTCTGATTGATTAAGAGAAATATATACTTGATCAGCAATAGTTTTTAACAGCAGTTTTTCTTCTTCTGTCCAATGTCTCACTCTGGTATATTCAGACAATAACAAAGCACCAAATACATGGTTATCTTTTTGAATACCACAACCAATAATAGATTTTACACCTAATATTTCATAAGCTTGTTTAAAAGATTCTGGAACATTCGAGTTTGCAATATCATCAACTGCAAAAACTTCTTTTTTTTCTATTACCTGTTGGGCCCAGAATTTGGGCACTTCAGGATTCATAACAATGTCGCTATCTTTTACAAAAGCATATTTATCAGACTCTACATATTCTTTTTTTACAATATAACCTGAAGAACTTATCATTTCTTCTAGTACCGGAATAGCAGTCCTTTGAACATTAAACAACTTAGCCGTTTCATAACAAATAAAAGACAATATTTCATCTATATCAAGAGAACTGCGCATCTTATCTATAATGTTTCTAAGAAGCGATTCTCTTTCTAATTGTTTTTTAGCATCTTCATATTGTTGTGCCTGATGAAGGGCAATACCTGCTTGTGTTGCGATAACTTTGATAAAATTGATATCACTGGTGCTTAAATCCTTGTAATCCTGAGTATACAAAAGAACTACATATCCTAGCATTTTATTTGCATATAAGATTGGATTAACATACGCTGATTTAATGTTATATTCTCTTAAAAATCTTTCTTCTAAAGTCCCTGACAAATTATTTTCAAAGATATAATTATCTACGTTCGCAAAATTTATACCGTACATATCTTTAAAAGTCTGAACGAATTTTTCAACCCATGGAGCTTCCATATCAAAACCAACAAAAGACCTGCTTTCTTCAGAAGCTTTATATTCAGAAAATTCATCCACAAAAAATTTATCTGTGTTGAAATTGTAATTTACAATAAAACAAACGTCTGGTTTTAACGCCTTTCCAAGTTCTGTTACGATTTTACTTTTTATAGAATTTAAATCTAAAAAACTTCTTAAAGTATCCAATATCCTTCTAACCAAACTTTCTCTTTGATTAGCTTTTATAATCATTTCTTGTTTAGATTGCAGCTCTAATTCAGCATTTTTCTTTTCCGTAATATCTCTTGAAAGCCCAACTGTACCGATTACTTCTCCGTTTTTGTTAATCAGAGGACTTTTAAAAGTTTCATGCCATCTTATACCGACAGACGTATCTATAAGTTCTTCAAAAGGTCTTGTTTCTTTAGCTCCCATAACAATTTGATCTTCGCTTACAAAACTGTCTGCGTATTGTTTTTGAAAAAAGTCGTGATCAGTTTTGCCGATTATGTTATCAACCTCGGAACCGCACATTTTGGCAAATGCCTCATTAACAGCAAGAAAATGCCCGTCTTTCGATTTTAACCAGGCTGAAAAAGGCATATTGTTCAAAATTGCATTTTGATTTATTGAAACCTGACTAAGCTTTTTGTATAGCTTAGCCTGATGCAAGGCAATAGCAAGCTGATCAACAAGAACATCTATTAATTCAATATCTTCATCTGTAAGTTCGTGTTCTCGAACGTAATGAACAGTTAAACAACCTAATAAATGATCCTGGTAAAATAAAGGAACTGCATATAATGAATGTACATTGTATTTTTTTACAATTTCCTTTTCCAACTCAAAGTCATACCCTGTATTATGCGAGATAATTTCACCATTTTTAATCAGTAATTTTTCTCCACGGCTTATTATATTAGCAAACTCTGGAACCTCATCACTAGGATCTTTATACTTATAGCTCAAAATACTCTCTGAAGAGCGATACTCGTCACTAGCTGGTAAAAATCTTCCTGTTTTATAATCGTATTCAGATATAAAACATCTATCTGTTTGCAATGTAGTACCGATTATTTTAACTACTTCGCTTGTGATTTGATCAGGATCAAGAGAGCTCCTTATAGTATCAATTATATTTCTATAAAGATTTTCTCTTGTAGTTTTTTCAATTAAGTTTATATTTTTTTCAGCAATTTCTGCAATAGCTTGAGCGATATTCTCAAGTAACTTAATCTCTGTCTGTAATTTATCCAAAGGAACAATCGGAATTTCTTTTAATTCTTGAAAATATTGTTCTTCATCCACCCCGATGTTTTTTAATATACTTTTAAATTTCTCTTCATCTGGTTCTTCTGTCAAAACATTTCCGCCAAACAAAGAACCAAAGTATACGCCTTTTACAAATATAGGAATCGCAAAACAAGTTACACCGGCAAAGCAAGAATGGATCACAGGTTTTTTCTTCTCTTTTGCTTTATTTCCAAGGACAAACATATTGTTTGAGCAGCCCAAAATTCCAGGATCATTAGCCCTCATTGATATACAATAAGTTGGAAGATTACTTGGTTTAACTATTTCTTTACCATTTGCATCAATAGTAGAACCAGAAATACCTGTTATTTGAGTAAACAAATCCTGTAGTCTTTGTATTAGATCTAGATCAACCAAGTCTAATAAGGTGTAGTTTTCTTTTTTTTCTAGCATTTATAAGACCTTAAATAATGAAGAAATTATAAAGAGTTTACTAGCAAGCATAATTTTGCGAAACACCATATCGGCTAGTTAAAAAAATAATTTATAAAAACAAAAGAGCGCATAGTCTTAAGGAACTTCTGCGCACTTTTTAAAATGAAATAAATTATTTAAAATATTGATCTATTTTTTTTCTATAAGACTTTTCAGGGTTGTTGGAATTTGAAAGAACTATTTCTTGATATTCATTTTTATCAATATTCACGCCCATTTTTTTTATATCAATATTTGTCTTTTTTTCCTTGTTGTTTTTACTGTACATTTTCCCTCTTTAACAAGATTTAACTATCTCGTATGCTACATTATAATCTATAGCACCAGTCTCTCCAAGTATAGTATTTCTTTCTTTAAATCTATTCATTATTTTTTGGGCAGCTTCTTCTGAATCTATTCCATAATCTTTTAATCTTGTTTTTTGTCCTATCGAATTAAAAAATTCTTCAGTTTTTGCAATAGCGCAATCTGCAGCTAATATCTCATCTTGTTCCTTACAGCCAAAAACTTCTCTTGCTAATTTTGCAAGCTTTTTAACCTTAGAAGCCTTTTGGTTTTCCCACAATCTTGGAACTATTATGGCTAAAGTTTGACCGTGATCAAGCCCGTAGAAAGCTGTCATTTCATGCCCGATCATATGCGTAGACCAATCTTGAACACACCCAAGAGCGAGCCAATAATTTAATCCGCACGTTGCACACCAGAATATATTTGCCCTGGCTTCATAATCATTTGGGTTTTCAAGAACCTTATGTGCTTCTTCAATCAGAGTTTTAAGAAGACCCAATGCCCAAGAATCTTGCAAAGGAGTATTAACGTCAAACGTAGCATACTGTTCAAGCACATGGACAAATGTATCTACAATTCCGTTTATAGTCTGCTGTCTGGGTAGACTGTACGTGGTTTCAGGATCAATAATTGAAAACTGAGGGTATACTTTTTCGCTTGCAAATGCAAGCTTTTCATTTGTCGAAACTCTTGAAACAACTGAATTGCCATTCATCTCAGAACCTGTTGCTGGAAGAGTAATCACACTAGCTAGTGGCAACGCATCTTCAACGGGAGCATTTTCCGACAAAATATCCCAAGGATCTTCTCCATTATATTTTACAGCAGCGGCAATAAATTTAGTCGCATCTAAAACAGATCCCCCGCCGACAGACAACAAATAACCAACATTTTCTTTTTTAATACGTTCTACTGCTTTCATACAGGTTTCATAATGAGGATTTGGTTCTATACCTGAGAATTCAAGATAATCATACCCGACCAACGCAGAAATGACCTGATCATAAACACCATTGTGCTTGATTGAGCCACCTCCATATAAAATTAAAACTTTTTTTTCTTTTGGGATAAGATCAGAAATTTTAGAAATTGTACCTTTTCCAAAAACGATTCTAGTCGGACAATAAAAATCAAAATTATTCATAAAACCTCCTAATTTGCTCTATTGTACCAAATTTTTTGATCTGTAACAAATTAGCTGTACATAAAAATATATGAGTAATGTATTTTGCAAAAACACGAATTAAAATTAATCAAAAACAGGACAATTATGAAACTACAAGTCAGCAAAAATATGATATTATTAATTTTGATTTTAATAGGAGGACTATTATTAATGCAACATTTTGGAATAGAAAATAATTCATCTAATAAAAATCCTAAAACAATTTATCTTGCAGGTGGCTGTTTTTGGGGAGTAGAAGCATATTTTTCAAGAATGCCTGGAATATTATCTACAATTTCAGGATATGCAAACGGCAAAACTGAAGATCCCACTTACCAGGAAGTTTCAACAGGAGAAACAGGATACGCTGAGACAATCTTCATTGAATATGACAGTTCGATAATTTCTTTAGACGAAATTTTAGAACATTATTTCAGCATAATAGACCCAACCTCATTAAACAAACAAGGAAATGACATAGGAACCCAGTACAGAACAGGAATTTATTACACAGACGATGATGATTACCCTGTAATAATGCATATATTTAAAAATGAAGAAAAAAAATACGATAAAAAAATAGTAACTGAAGTAAAAAAACTGGAAAATTTCTACAAAGCAGAAGACTACCATCAAAAATATTTAGACAAAAACCCTGGTGGATACTGTCATATAGACATAAGCAGGGT
>JAEZOG010000132.1 GCA_023414155.1 Cyanobacteria bacterium OH_CFB_184
AGGTATTATTATGAAAAAGTTTATATTATTTTTAATGTTGCTGATAACATCACAAGCGTGCTTTGCTTATGATTATTCTCAAATGTGTGCCGCTCCACCATATCAGGTTGGTAATGGCTTTACTCAGTTTGTATCGACGGCAACTGGAACAAACTTTTTATTAAAACAAGTTGCTGAAGCTCAGCTAGAAAAAACACTAAAAAAAGAATTAAATTCTAAATTTGTGGTAAAAATCAAACCTTATGGTGCTAAAACCTTCACCGACGGCAAATTTAAATATATGGAGATGACGTCTAAAAAGATTGTTTATAATGGTCTAAGCATATCTGATTTTAAAGCCAATACAGTATGTAAATATAACCATGTTGTATACAAAAATAAGAACGTGTATTTTCCGGAAAACTTAATATATAAATATTCTGGAAAAATAACAAATGATGATTTTCAAAATGTGATCCTTTCTGAAGAATACCTTAAAACATTAGAGAAAATGAGTGTTATTATCGGTAATAAAATAATCTTCAAAGTATTTGACCCTAGTGCGAAAATTGAGAACAATAGATTAAAATTATCGTATAAGGTAATGACTCCTCTTTCTTTTATAACAGAGGTCTCTACCGTTAACTTGACTGCAGGACTTGCTGTTGAGAATGAAAAAATTGTTTTTTCAGAAATTGAGCTTGGTTCTTCTAACAATAAGTTGAACTTAAATAAAATGTTACCGCTGGTAAATAGGTTGAATCCTTTAACTTATGAAATGAAGTTGTCTAAAACTTCAAATGCTATTGTAAAAATATCGACAATAAAAATAAACGATAATAAAATATCTTTAGACGGGGTATTTATAATTCCTAAAAACTATGCTATTAAATCTAAATAGGGTGGATAAAATATGAGTATATTTTCGAAAATAGTTGTCACTATTTTAGTATTACTTTCAGCTTTTTATATCAAGGAAACATTTTTTAAAGATGTCCCTTTAAATTTTCTTGATAAAAATAAAGAAGAAATTTCACTTCCAAAACCTGTAGAAACACAAAAATTAAAAGAAGAAGAACCTTCTAAAGAAATAGTAAAACAAAAAGAATTTGTAACTGTATATTTTATTTCAACAGGTAAAGATGGCAGTTCTGTTTTTAAAAAAGCAACAAGAGAATATTCAAAAGGCCCCAAATTAGATTTTGCCATTCAGCAGTTGCTTCAAGGTCCTGACAGCGATGAAAAGGGTGCTGGCGTATACACTGAGATACCAAAAGGAACAAGACTTATTAATATTGAGCAACAAGGCAGTAACATTATTATAAATTTAAGCTCTGATTTTCAGTATGGAGGTGGTACAGACAGTATTTATTCCAGAATGAAACAACTAATCAAAACGACTTTAGCTAATTCAAAAAATAAAAACATCTATCTGTATTTAGATGGTAAACAAGTTGATATGTTGGGTGGAGAAGGCATAATGATTACTCAGCCGCTTAGTGAGAGATCTATAGATGGCTAATAAAAAAGACTTAGATTATTATATGGACCTGGATTGGACGTTGGTTGAAGGTACTGATCTTGATTTCAACGGTAATCCATACCATTATATAGAAATCAAAGAAATCCCAAGTTTTGCATACTGCGCTAAAACAAGAGAATTAGCATTAGCTAATTATAAAACCCAATTGAAATGGACTCTTCAAGTCATGTTGATGGATGAAGATCTTGTAATAAAAGAACCTGGAGATGAAGATGATGAAGATGTAGACTGGGAATCTCTTTGTCCTTAGATTAAAAATCAATGTGAACAATTAATAATATTTTATCCAAAATAGCAAAAAAAATCTTTTTCTGTTTTATATTGTTATAAAGAAGGAGAATTTTTATGCAAGTTTCATCTATCAATGTACATCCTGTTAGCTTTTCTCAAAATGAGAAAAAGTCTACCCCCAAAAAAGGTGCTAAAATTGGTGCACTAGCTGGTGCTATTTATGGAGGTATAAAATGTGTAAGAAGAGCTGCTGATGTTCCTCATATTCTAGAGGAAGCTAAAGTGACTCTAACTAAAAATAAATTAAACGCTGTTATAATAGGTAGTGTAGCCGTTGGCATTGCTATACATTCTGCTATTGGTTCAGCGATTGGTACTTTAGTTGACCATTTTTCAAAAGTGAAAAATAATAAAAATAAAGCACAGTAGCCTTCAAGCTAACAAAATAAAAAAAGCAACATAATCAATATGTTGCTTTTTTGTTACTTAAATTTAAAAGCCAGTTAAGCAATGCCTAACTGACTTTCAAACCAAAAAAGAAATCGTAATTACTTAACGATTTCTTTGAATTTTTTACCAGCTGAGAATGCAGGAACTGTTTTAGCAGCAATTTTAATTGTTGCGCCAGTTTGTGGGTTACGGCCAGTTCTAGCAGCTCTTTTTCTAGCTTCGAAAGTACCAAAGCCAACTAAAGTAACTTTTTTACCTTTAGAAACTGTTTTTTGGATAGTATCGATAGTAGCACCGATAACATCAGCAGCAGCTTTTTGTGAAACTTTAGCTTTTTTAGCAACTTCTTTTACTAATTCTTCTTTGTTCATAAGAACCTCCCTTTTAGTTTACATAGCTATTATACCTATTTTTCTGCTTTTAGCAAGCATTTTTATAAAAAAAGTATTTATAATTTCAAACATAGTAAGAACTTAGACCGCTAACCAAAATTGCATAAGTCTACAACTCAAATATAGATTGAAAAAAATTAGAGGTTCCATTCAGGACTAAGTTTTCCGAATTTTACATTATTGTAAAAATAAGTTAAAATTTGAAACGCATTATAACCTTGTTGTGCGAGATTATTTGCTCCGTATTGACTCATTCCGATGCCATGACCCATTTTTTTTGTTCCGTCATCAAAAGATGGCACTGATCTAAGGTATGGCATATTTTTCATCCATACGTCACCGGAATTAGTAGTTTGACCGCCTGCACTTGCGCAGTAATAAGCCGGAATAACCTGTCTGTTGTATGTTACAACTATTGCTTTTGTTTCTTGAACAGCTTTATTTGTGTGAGCAGTTTCAGAAGTCGCTCCGCCGTAAGCTTGGTCTTCTGTGTTGTCTTTTAAGTCAAAACCTTTTGTAGCTCTTTTTCCTAAATTAGCTATGGCATAGCTTCTTGCTGCTATAGCTTGAGCTTTTAGCGCTTCTTGGTTCCACTTAGAAGGCATTTCTGCTGGGACAACACCCATTATGTATTCTTCCAATCCTAAATTATTTATAAGTGTAAGTTTATTATCTTTGCAATTTATTATAAATTCGCCTCTATACCAACGTTTTTTTGTTGAAAGAAAACCTGGCGTTGTATTTTTTATTACGATTGAGTCTGTACCGAGGTTGTATAATTTACCGTTTATATCTATATGAACATCGTCAGATAAGGCTTTGATTATATAAATTTTCATAGGTTCGATAGAGTATAATAATCGGTTTGTATGGGGATTAATTATATTTGCTTTTGTTGTGGATGCTACGTAGGTCGAGTTTGCATCTAAAACAAGACCGATTTTAATCGCTTCTGCTTTTAGTCCTGTGTTAAATGCACATATGAACATTATTAATGTAATAAAGAACTTATTCATATTCTACCCATATTCCCTAGTTAATATAAATCGATTGCGTTTAATCTATTTGTTGCAACAATTCAATTAATTCTATTGCAATTTTCTTTCTTAGATTAGGATTTGACAGCCTTAAATATTCCATTGCCTGCGACAATTCATTATCTTCATCATACCATCTTTTGAAGGTATTATTGATTTTTGCTAAAAAGTTATTTGGGAGTTCAACGCCATTTTCTTTTGCAATTTTTATAATCCCGTCTGAGCAGACCTTTTTGATTTTTTCAGAAGAATTTTTTAGCAAACTGATTGCTAAACTCAATGTTGGATCGGTATCGTACCATCTTTGTTTCATTTATTATTTCTCCACTTAAATATTATCATATAATTATCAATTTTGATGTCAATTTGGTTCGTTTAGAGGATAAGGATGTCATATATATGATTGATTTTTTGCCCTTGGAGGATTTCTTTTGACTTTTTATCCGTTAACATTAATAAATACATGTATAGTAAGAGGTGAGTTATGTACTTGCGCGGTGGAATAAATTACATAGATAACGGTTTGACTGCCAATATAAGAGCAATGCATTTGCAAACTGAATTGATGGCAATTACAAACGAGAACGTTACAGGTTTTGATAAAGTCGGTTATCAAAGAAAAGAGCCTGTTGTTTCTTCTTTTGCAGAATATATGGGAGTCCATGCATTGTCTACTGCTGTAGATGATCAGGTTGGAAGGTTAGCTATTTCTGACTGCCCGCTAGATATTGCATTAGCTAACAAGGGATATTTTCAATGCCTTGGCGAGAACGGTGTAAAGCTCACTAGAGATGGTCGTTTCAAGATTGATACAAATGGAATTTTATTAAGTTTAAAAGATGAAAAAGTTTTAGCAAATGATGGTACAGCGATTAAACTTCCATTTTTGCCTGATAAATTAACCGAAATCAAAATCGATACAGAGGGTAATGTTAGCGTATTTAATAAAAAGACCAATAAGTTAGAATATATTTCTACTTTATCTGTCGTTACAAGCGATGGAGCTGCTGTTTTATCTCCAAATGTAAGACAGGGTTACAACGAATTTTCAAATGTTTCTTTAGCATCTGAATTTATACAAGCAATGCCTGTGGTAAGAAACTTTGATGCCAACAGACAAATGTTTCAAATGCAGGTTACAACATTGACTAAAGCAATCCAGCAGTTAGGAAGTTAATTAAGAGGTAATTATGGCTACTTTTCAAGGTTTAGTTAGAAAAACAATACTTAATACAAATGTTCAGTTCGACCGTTTAGGAACTGTTTCTTCAAACATTGCAAATTATGGAACTACTGCTTTTAAGTCAGTAAGATTTGAGCAAATGTTAGATGAACATGGATATTTAAATGGTGTTGTAAGAACTGATTATTCCAACGGTGCTGTCATGAGAACAGATCAAAAGTTTGATATCGCTCTAAAGGGTGTTGGTTTCATTCCTGTTACTTCAAAAAACGGTGACGTTACTTATACAAGAGACGGTTCACTAAAACTTGATAAAGACGGATACTTGATTACAAATGATAATTGTTTGGTTGGTGATGGGATAAAAATTCCTGCAAATTACCATGATATAAGAATTAAACCAAATGGAGACGTTGCTGTTATTCCGGAAAACGGCGATAAAGAAAAAGTTTTGGGTAAAATTCCTGTGGTTAATTTTACTAATCCTGAAGGTTTAAAGGCCATAGATGGAAATAAATATTTGGCTACTAATAACTCAGGTGAACCAATACTTATAAAAAAACATAACACCATACAGCAAGGAGCGATAGAACGCTCAAACGTCAACATTTTTAACCAGGTTAATGATGTAATGAGATTAAATGCTTCCATGCTTGCAAGTTTCAAACTCATGAAAACGATTGATGACATGTATAATAAATCGATTAATATAAAACAATAGTGAGGTAAATTGATGTATACTCCGAGCGATTCCTTCGGAAAAGTAAATCTATATTTGGATATGGTTTCTCAAAGACAAAGAGCTTTGAGTGCTAACCTTGCAAATATCGATACTCCAGGGTATGTAAGAAAAGACATTAATTTTAGTCAATATTTGGGCTCTGTAAATAGCCCTCTTGAAACAAAGTTGTCTTCAAAATTGGGACCTTCTGCTGTAATCGAAGAGCGCCAAGTCGGACCAATTGATCCAGCCAGAGAACTTACTGAAATGCAAAAAAACTCTATTTTGTATTCAATTGCAGCAAGACGTATGACAACACTAATTACAGAAATGAAAACAGTAATAAACGTAGGTAAATAATTATGAGTTTAATGAATTCTTTTGATATTGGAAGTAAAAGTTTAACCGTTCACGGTAAACGTTTAGATATCCATGCCAAAAACATAGCGAATATTGATACTCCAAATTATGTGAGAAAAATTCCTGTATTAAACTCAACAGATGATATTTCATTTGCAGGTCTTATGAATGCAATGAAAGAAGATGCTTTTGGAACAGGCACTATTCCATTTTTGCAAGGTGGAGTTTCAATGTCCGGTATAGTCGAAGACCCTACAATGGGAGATAAAATATTTAAGCCCGGTCACCCGGATGCAGATAAAAATGGTTATATAAGAACTTCAAACGTAAACCCTTTGGTTGAAATGGCGGATGCTTCGCTGGCTCAAAGAGCTTATGAAGCCAACCTTGCAGTCCTTACTATAACAAAAACGATGGCTTTAAAGGCTGTAGAAATAGGAAAATAACGTAGGTAAGAATGTTTTCACCTAAAATTCAAAATCTAATAGACACAAGTGGGAAAGAGGCGGCTTTGCAAAGAGCCAGTCAAATAAACAGCTATGTAAATAGCATGAATCCAGTTGTGCAATCACCTGCTGAAGCTACAGTAAAACCTTTTGAGCAGGTTTTAAAATCAAGTAATGCCGCTGAAAACAGTTTTAGGGTTTCAAATATTAACCAAATACAAAATGCTTCTCCTACAGTCGGAAACAAATATTCGAAATCTCAAATATTAAATATTATTTCGCATATTTCTAAAAAATATGACATTGATGAAAAATTAGTTAAAGCTGTAGTGAAACAAGAATCAGGTTTCAGGCATGATGCTGTTTCTCATTGCGGTGCTATGGGGTTGATGCAATTAATGCCAGCAACAGCAAAAGGATTAGGCGTTACAGACCCTTTTGACCCGGTTCAAAATATTGAAGGTGGAGTTAAATATTTAAAAAGTAAGTTGAACAAATATAACGGAAACTTAATATTAGCACTTGCTTCATACAACGCAGGTTCAGGAAATGTCGAAAAATATGGCGGAGTACCTCCGTTTAAAGAAACCCAAAACTACGTCAAAAGCATACTCTCGCAATACTTAGGATAAGGAATTATATATGTTGAACGAAAAATTAGTACCAAACATAGATCTATTTTCAAGGATTGAACCTTCGAAAATCTCTGATTCCGGCATGGAACCAATGAGAATTAAATCAATCGAACAGCCCGAGACCGTTAATTTTAAGTCGGTTTTTTCAGGCATGGTAAGTAATCTTAATCAAGATATGTCAAAACCTGATCAATTGTTACAACAACAGATGTCAGGCAATTCAAACGTAGATGTCCATGATGTAATCACTGCAATGACTAAGGCCGAAATTGGTGTTAACGTTGCAACTCAAATTACAGGTAAGGTCATTCAAACGTATGAAAAAGTTATGCAAATCCAAATATAGCATTACCTTATCTTTAAAATAATAGTATAATGTCTTTAGGGTACATATGTAAGTTAAATATAAGCAGATAATGAACATTCAAGATTTACTTAAGAATAAGCCGTTATTATACGCAATTATAGGGGTAGTTGTCGTACTTTTAGCTGTGTTTATAAGCATGGGGATTGTAGCTTCATCGAAAAGCGGAAGTAATAGTGCAACTCCAGTCGAAAAAATGATTAAAGAACCAGCTCTCTTGTTGACTACCGATAATATGGGTAAAGCAATAGAAATCCAAGCACTACTCGCTAGAGAAGGCATTAACGCTACTAGAGTATCTAATGGTACTAAATCAGACATTGTTTTAAAAGAAAATACATACACACAATCTCAAAGAGATAGAGCGCTTTTAACGATTGTTCAAAGCGGCTTGATGGACCAATATATTGGACTTGAAATCTTTGATAAAGGTGACTTTACTTCAACTAAAGAAGATAAAAGAATTAGACTTGCAAGAGCTATAAATGGAGAACTTTCAAGACTAATTAGAAAAATTCCTCCGATTGAAAATGCTTCAGTATTTATTTCTATTCCTGAACAGACTGTTTTTACTGCAGACAGAAAACCTATAACGGCTACAGTTCAAGTTGTTATACCTAGTGGATCAAAACTCGATCAGTCTAAGGT
>JAEZOG010000152.1 GCA_023414155.1 Cyanobacteria bacterium OH_CFB_184
TTTACCAGGAAATCTGCAGGGTTTATCAATGCGTTATTTGCGCTTATAATAGCGTCTTTACTTATCGAAACTTCTTTTCCTGCGATTAAATCAACGCCGTTTCCTGAATTGATTTTTCCTTGTATTGTTATTTTTCCGTTAGGGTCAATTCCTACTGAATTTTTAAGCTTGAGTAGTTTATCTGAATCAATCTCAAACGATATTAAATCAGTTAAATTTTGACGTTGAGGTTCTCCTAGAGTGAATAATTTATCCATTGTGCTTTTTGTAGGAGTCATCATCGTTAGAGCTCCTACATTGATTTGACCTGTAGGACCGATTACAAAGCCATTTTGGTTTGCAAAAATTACATTACCGCCAATTTTTCCGTTTTTGTAAGAATTTATTATTCCATCTATTTGAGAAGCAGAAGAGTCATATATTAAATTAAGAAGTTTATTTTGTGTTGAGGTCAAATTTAAATTTACTGTTGTTCCATTACTTACATTGAATCTGTTAAACGAGTTAACTCCCATGTCATTAACATTCGTATTTGATTGAATATTATATATATTTGCACTTGGATTAGAGATGACAGTATTGGTCCTGCCATCTTTAATTATTTCTGTTGCAAATACTGCAAGTGTATTTGAAAATAAAAAATTGAATACTAAAAAAACAGTTAAAAGTTTTTTTAGTTTACTTTTATACTTAATACTCATATCCCTGAATTAATCCTTATGTTAGTTAATAAGTAATGGGCATGCCAGAAATGACTTCTTTTTATAATAATTCAAACCCGACAAATATGTGACATAATTTGGTTAAAAAATTGAATAATGTAATAAAACTTCACCCAATTTGCACTATTTTTGTTGACAGTTGTTGATATTTTTTCGATAATCAAGATGTATTAATACAAGACAGTTAGTGGAGTTGACATTTTAAAGTTCTGTGCAGACAAGAAAAGAATATTAATATTTTTTGTCATTGCAATGTTATTAAACATTTCAAATTGCACTAATTCTGCGTGCGCTAAAGCGTTTTGGAAAAAGAATTCTGCAACAGAAGAAAAAGCCGAGTCTGAGAATCTTGAAGAACAAAATCAGATAAACAAAAACTTAATCCTTCCAAACCAATCGCCCGGTGTTCTCCCCATAGACATAGAAAGAACCCGAAATTACTATAAGAATATGAATGAATATTCTCCCAAAAAAGAATTAAACGGCAACGCAGAAATTATTACTCCCAGCCAACAGCTAAAATTGCCTCCAAGATCTCAATCAGATTCACCTACTATATTAATTAAAGATGTAACTATAAGTGAATCGTCTGTGTTTTCAGAAGAAGAGATCGAAAATTTTAAATCACTTATATTAAATAAAGAAACTTCTTCAGAGGATATAAATAATCTTATATATTTAATTAATTCTGAATATCATAAAAAAAACTATATAACGGCAAAAGCATTTTTACCTGTAAACAGTCTTAAAGGTGGAACTATCCATATAGAGCTATTAGAGGCAAAAATCGGAAATATAGAAGTTAAAAATAATAAATATAACCGTACTGCATTTTTAAAATCAAGATTGACCCAAAAATCAGGAGAAGTCTTTGACTTAGCCGTTTTAGAAAATGATTTAAGAAGATTTAATAAAGTTTCTAAAGGTATAAAACTAACAGCAAAGTTAAAGCCGGGTGAAACCTATGGGACTACTGATATTGTCGTAAATGCAGATGAATCTTTCCCACTACACTTGGCTCCTTCCTTTGATAATTTTGGGAGGGACACAACAGGTCTACTCAGAGGCGGTGTTGCACTTTCTTCAGACAGCGTTGTCGGTGTGCAAGATAGATTGACCGGTGCTATTAATCTTTCAAGGTCATCTGCATCACCTTTTGTGGATTATAATTTCCCAGTAAATAAAAAAGGCACCAGAGTCGGTGGTTCATATATGTTTGGGAATTCAAAAATCACAGATGGAATATATGATTCTTTTAATATTAAAAGTAAAACAAATGTATATTCTGCGTATTTAACTCATCCTTTGATGGATAAAGAAAGATTCTCCCTTGCGTTTAATACGTCAGTTAACTTCAAAGATTCAAGCAGCACCATTAATAATTATAAATATACAGATATGAATTCTCAAAATATAGTTGTAGGCTTGAACAGCAGGTACGATTTTGATAATTCGGTTCTTTATTTATCAACTTTCCTCACTAACGGTATGATCAATAACGTTTCCTTGGATAATACTAACTATTTTGTAAAATATAACTGCGATGCATTTTACGTTAAATATTTCAAAAACGGTATAGTTATAACTGCAAAAGCAAGCGGACAAGCTATGCCACAAAATGTACCATTCATTGAACAATATCAAATAGGCGGCATTTCAACAGTAAGAGGCTACTCTGAAAGTTTGCTTCTCGGTCAATCAGCATATGTAGGAAGTGTTGAGGCACTTTTTCCTATTCCGTTCTTGCCAAAAGAGGTAAATTTGACTATTAAAAAAGGTGAGAAAAAAAAGTTTAAAGTTAGAGATAACATAAAATTTGCCACATTCGTCGATAAC
>JAEZOG010000281.1 GCA_023414155.1 Cyanobacteria bacterium OH_CFB_184
TCATAATTAATTTTTGCCTGCTCCACTTCAATCTTTGCGTTTTGTATTTCTGGAGAATAATTATAAAACACAGGAAGATTTATTAAACTCATCTCTGTGAATGCACCATTTAAATAGCCTTTACCATCAGACTGATAAGATGGCTGGAATAAGTATCCCGCGCCTACTTGTATATCTGGAATTCTTTGGCTCTTCACGTATCTAAGGTTATTTTGAGCAACGTCTATCTGCTTTTTAGCTATTTGAAGATCAAACCTTTTGTTGGTTGCAACAGCTGATATAGAAGAAAATTCAGGCAAAACATCCTTTATATCTGGTGTTAAAAGCATGATGAAATCAGACTTATTAGGAAAGTATTCATCTATTGATTCGTGAAACTCATCGGTACCTTTGATATTTAATACTTTGTTAAATTTATATTTTGCAGCTAAGACGTTTGCTTGAGCTGTATTAAGTTCTGTCTTTATCTGTCCTAGAGCCACTTCAGCTTGCAAAACTTCAAGATCAGTAGCAGTACCCATCGTTCTTTTTTTCTTTGCTATCTCAAACAAATCTTCATATAGTTTTTTTTGTTTTTCGACAAGATGCAATACTGACTTAGCTGCAACCATCTCAACGTATGCTTGCCTGATGTTCATTTTTAAGTTAAAAGCAAAAAACTCGTAGCTTTCTTCTGCAAGAGCCATATTAGATAGCTCTAATTTCTTTCTTGCATCTCTTTTACCAAGTTCTATTACCTGAGAAATCCCTATCTCATGTGGGTTACCTCTACCAGCTCGTCCGTGGTTAACATAACCGCCAAAATCAGGGTTCTGCAATCTATTTGCAATTTTGATTTTATTTTTCTGAATTTCTAAATCTAACTGCGTTGACTTAAAATCAAGGTTATTCTTCAATGCTAAATCAATAGCTTGCTCTAGAGTAATTTTTTTGGATTCTTGCGCAAATGCACCAATACTTGATTGAGCGAATATAAATACTGAAATTGTTAATAATAGAATTTTCTTCAATGATTTATTTACCTTTAAATGTTTCTTGTGTATGTTATTAATTGTTAATTTTATATTTTTAAAGTGAGACATTTTGCGGCTCCGCCGGCTTTCATAAACTCACTCAAATCTGTTTGGATGTGGTTAAACCCTTTTTCTGCGAGCAATTTAGTAAACCTATCGGTAGTGACGTTTGTAACAACATTATTACCTATATTTACTGCATTACAAGTAAAGTAGGATGCTTCTTCCTCGTTGACGATTATACGTTTTTCAGGAGGCACGTTGCTTTCAATTACTCTATTTGCATATTCATCAAAAGCTTTTGGATAATATATCAAATAATCGTCTTTTAAAGGGCAAAAGCAAGTATCCAGGTGATAAAACCTTTTGCTTGCAAGCTCTAATGAAAGAACGGGAATTTTTAAAAGTTCTGAAATATATGTATGCGAAGATATATCAGTTCTATGAATATATCCAGAGTACAATATTCCATCTAAATAAAGAGCATCACCAGCCCCCTCAAACGACATATCATCAGGAAGGGTGATAACTTCGTAACCGTTTTCTTTGAACCATTGAGCAAAATATTCTTCTTCAGGCTGTCTTTCAGGAAACTTAAACTTACTGATAATAGCCTTATTACCGTTCATCACTGCAGCGTTAGCAGTAAATACCATATCAGGAACATCTTCTCTTGGCTCAACGAGTCTTACATCTGCTTTTAAATCGTTTTTTAAAATATTATATAAATTATTCCATTGGGTTTTTGCTTTGCTGTTATCGGCTTGAACCGTTACATTCATCCAAGGATTAATTTCATATTTTATTCCGTAGTGCTCTGGAGAACACATTAAAATTTTATCAGGCATATTAATTCTCCGTAGCGCCGTGTTTTTTTGCCATTGCAACTGCTTTATTCATCATTTCTTCAGATTCAGTTTCTATAATGAAAGTTGCCTCTGATACATCTTGTCTTTTCGATCCGATTTTAATGTCAGCAGTGTAGCAATCAACACCTAATGCCGAAATTTTATCCAATAACTTTGATAAAATCAAAGAATCTATAATATGTCCTCTTAGTTTCAACTTTTGAATCATTACTCACTCCAACTGACTGATTAAATAATTATACTTATTTATACTCTATTACGCAATTAATTGAGGTAAAACGTAAAATTATTTAATCAATTCTATTTTTTATATTTAATTGATAATTATTAATTTTTGATTAATTTCTGCAAAAAATACAAAAAATATGTCAAACTATAAGTATAAAGAAAGTGCAAAAGAAAACGCACTAAAGAAAGAAACTGGCAAAACATTATGACACTAATCAGTATATACCTAAAGGGACTAGAATCACAGCCCCTAAGACCACAATGGTATCCCAATAGATTTATTTCTATCTATCAAAAAATTACGGATCAGAAAGAAAAAAACTTAAAAACTCCCTCCTCAAAAAGTTCTTAAATAAATCATCGTTCACACTCAACCTGCTATTTGCAGGTTTTTTGTTGCCTATAAAAAACGAATTAATAACAATTCTAAACATTATGGCAATTTTTAATTTTTAGCACGTTTTATTTATATATACATGTAAGACGAGAAAACTATGATAAACAAAATAAACCCGACAAATTCAAATATCATAAGTGAAAAAACAAACCTAAATAAACAGGAAAATTTTTATACTAACAACAAATTAACAGAAGCTCCAGATACATTTGAGAGTTCAAAAAAGAAAACAAAAAAAGAGTCCGCCTTCAAAGTTGCACTAATGGGAATAACAGGCGCTAGTGTAGCTGCATTAGCCCTTACAAGAGCTCAAATGAGCAAAATCCTTAAAGAAGTAGGAGAAGATGTTCCTCATACTCTTATGAACAGAATTAGAAAAGTCGGAACGGTTACTGCAAAAGACGGAATGACCGGATTATTTAATAAAAAATCACTTCTAGCAAATATATCAAAAGAATTTTCAACAGCTCAAAAAGGGCAAAATAACCTAAGTGTGGCAATATTAGATATGGATAACTTCAAAGGAATAAATGAAGTATTCAGCCACGACACAGGCGATGTAGTCCTAAAAAGAATAGCCTCTAACATACAAGAAGTTGCTGACAAA
>JAEZOG010000284.1 GCA_023414155.1 Cyanobacteria bacterium OH_CFB_184
GCTTGTTGCAGAAGTTATAGATGAACTAAATATTAAAGAAGATATTATAGCAGTAGCATCAGTTGGTTGCTCTGTATTTTTAGATGACTATTTTAATGTTGATATAGTTGAGGCTCCTCACGGGAGAGCCACTGCTGTAGCGACAGGAGTTAAAAGATCAAAACCTGATAAAGTTGTATTTACTTATCAAGGTGATGGAGATTTTGCTTCTATTGGAATGGGAGAATCTGTTCATTCAATGGCTAGAGGCGAAAAGATTACCGCAATTTGTATAAATAACACAAACTTCGGGATGACTGGCGGTCAAGCTGGTCCTACAACGCTTTTAGGTCAAGTTACTACTACAACCCCAAGAGGACGTAGTGTAGAAGTTAATGGTTATCCTGTTAAGATTTCTGAAATCATTTCTCAGCTTGATGGTGCTGCATACGTTGCAAGAGTTTCACTTGACTCTCCAAAGGCAATAAATGATGCAAAAAAATCAATAAAAAAAGCATTTGAAGTTCAATTAAAAGGACTTGGCGCAGGGTTTGTTGAAATCCTTGCAAGTTGTCCAACAAATTGGAAAATGGAACCTCTTGATGCTCATACTCACATTAGAAATGTTTTGAGCCAAACTTTTGTTCCTCAAGTATTTAAAGATTTATCGAATGGAGAAAATAATGGAGTCTAGTTTAGTTATTTCAGGTTTCGGCGGTCAAGGCGTACTTTTCGCAGGTCAGGTTTTGGCTAGAGTATTAATGTTAGAGGGGCTAAATATTACTTGGTTACCGGCATACGGCGCAGAAATGCGTGGTGGTACTGTTAATTGTACGGTTGCTTTTAGCGATGAAGAAGTTGCTTCTGCATACATAGAAACTCCAGAAAATGTTGTTGCTCTTAATCTTCCGTCTTTTCAAAGGTTTGAAGATAAGGTCAAAAGTGGCGGAACGATGATTGTAAATTCTTCGTTGGTTGATGTTAAACCTAAAAGAAAAGATATTTTCTATAGATATATTCCTTTTACTGAAATCGCAAGCAAAATCGGCGATATTAAAACAACTAATATGGCTGCAATTGGAGCATTTTTAGCAACAACTCCAAAGGTAAAAATTGCAAACGCTAAAAAAGTTGTAATGGAAATTTTGAAGAATAAAAAATCACAACTTATTGATAAAAACATAAGCGCGCTTATAGCCGGATATGAGTTTATAAAAGAAAAAGCTAAAGTGTCTTAATAATTTTCGCTGTTTTCGCTGGTAATAGTTTCTACCTTGTGTTTTGGACCTTCATATATTTTAAATGCAATTGTGCCGTTTTTTAGATCTGATGTGGATAAATTCACAATCGCAGATGGGTATCCGTTATGATAATAAAATTGTGAAATGTCGTTTTTCATATTTATAATGTCGCTTTTTGAAAGCTTGGATCCGGGTTCAAAAGGGATTATTTCCTTTAATATTTGAGTTGAAAATATTGAATTTTTTTCAAAAATTATATTATTTATTGTATAGATTTTTTCTTTTTGAAAATACGCTGCAACTTGAGCAAGTTTAGAGTCTTTTTCTAATATGTTGAATTGCGCCATATGCTTGCTGTTTAAAAGCCCGGTTTCAGAGGGTGCAGAGATTGCAGTGTTTGATGTTATCAGTATTATTGAAAAAATAAGGTATATTGATTTAAAAATTTTCATTTTATATCCCCTTTAACAATAAAAGTAAATGTTTTTGCCAGTTTTAAATAATTATACCATATCGATTTTAAGATTTGTATTAACATGTTGGTTCTAATTCCACTATATTTACTATTTTTTTTAAATTGTTTCATTTTATTACATATTTGTTTTATAATATTTGTATAATTAGAGTTACTATGTAAAAAGGTGAATTAATGAGCGTAAAGATTGAGAAATTGGACAATAACGAAGTTAAGTTAGACATTGAAGTAGATGCAAAACAGTCGTCTTTAGAGTATGACAAAGCTTGCAAAAAACTAGCAAAAAGAGTAAACATCCCTGGGTTCAGACCGGGAAAAGCTCCTAAAGCTGTATTAGAAAAGCATATAGGTCCTGAAGCTCTTCAAAGAGAAGTTTTAGAAGGTCTTCTTCCTCAGATTTTCGCCAAAACAATTTATGAAAATAAATTCGAAATCATAAGCGAACCAACTATCGAATCATACGAGTTTGCTGATGATAAATCGTTAAAAGTAGTTGCAAAATTTGAACTTAAACCTGAAGTAAATCTTTGCGAATACAAAAACGTTGAAGTAGAAATCGAAAAATTTGAATACGCCGATAATGCTTTAGAAACAGAATTATCAGTATTAGCTGAAAAATATTCAGAACTTAAACCTGTTGAAGGAAGAAAATCAACAAGCAAAGATGTTGTAAATATTGACTTCGACGGTGAAGTTGATGGCGAAAAAATCAAAGGCGGAGCTGCTAAAAACTACCTATTAGACTTAGGTAACAGCAACTTTATCCCTGGTTTTGCAGAACAAATCGTAGATAAAGAAATCGGTTCAGAATTTACAATTGATGTTAAATTCCCTGATGAATACCATGACGAAAAAATCAAAGGTAAAGATGCTAAATTTGCTATTAAATTAAACGAAATCAAAGAAAGAGTTCTTCCTGAATTAAATGATGAGTTCGCTGCAAAAGTTGGCAACTTCAAAACAATGGAAGAATTAAAAGCTGATATTCAAAAATATCTTGAATCTAACGCTAAATTAGAAAATGATAAAAGAATTTCATTCAAACTTTATGAAAAATTGACTTCTGAAATCCCTATAAACATTCAAGAATCTATGATTCAAAGAGAAGCTCAAGCTCTTCTTGGTGAATTCAAACAAAGGGTCGCTATGCAAGGCGGTAACTTTGATGAAATGCTTGAAAAAGAAGGACATCAAAAAGTTTGGGCTGAATTAAGCGAAGAAGCTAAAACAAGAATTAAGAGTTCATTAATCATCGGTAAAATCGCTGAAGTAGAAAAAATTGCAGTAGAACCAATGGATATTGAACAAAAGCTTGAAGAAATTTCAAGAGTATATAATACAGACAAGATGAATATTTTAGAAGAAATCCAAAGAAATTCTAACTTATTACATTCATTATCTCAACAGATATTGAGCCAAAAAGTTACTCAATTCTTGATTGATAATGCAAAAGTAAAGTATACTGGTAAGTAATTGAGACAAAAAAATTATATGGAAAGGGAAAATATATGAGTTTTGTACCTGTAGTTGTAGAACAATCTAGCAGAGGCGAGAGATCTTTTGATATCTTTTCAAGATTGTTGAGAGAAAGAATTATATTTTTAGGCACTCCTGTTGATGATATGGTTGCTAACCTAATCGTAGCTCAATTATTATTGCTTGACAGTGAAAACCCTGAAAAAGACATCATGTTATACATCAACTCTCCAGGTGGTAGTGTAACAGCTGGTCTTGCCATATTTGATACAATCCAGCACATAAGAGCAGATGTATCTACAATCTGTCTTGGACAAGCGGCTTCAATGGGTGCTTTCCTTCTTGCAGCAGGAACACCAGGTAAAAGAATGGCGCTTCCTCACTCAAGAGTCCTTATTCACCAACCATTAGGTGGTGCTCAAGGTCAAGCTACAGATATCGAAATTCAAGCTGCTGAAATCGTAAGAATTAAGAAAACATTAAATGAAATTCTTGCAAAAAACACAGGACAATCTATTAAAAAGATTGAAAAAGATACTGACAGAGACTATATCATGACTCCTGAAGAAGCATTAGAATATGGTATGATTGATAAAGTTATCAGTATAGATAAACAGCCTAAAAATCAATAACTAGGAGAAACGGAATGGTTAATCACGATGATAGCCGCTTAAAATGTTCATTTTGTGGTAAAACTCAGGATCAAGTAAAGAAATTGATCGCAGGTCCTGAAGTCTATATCTGCGATGAATGCGTCGAATTGTGTAATGAAATTCTAGACGAAGAATTCTTTGAAAATAAAGATAAAAAACAAACAGAAGAACCAAAAGAAGCGGATATTACTAATGTTCCAAAACCTCAAGATATTAAACAATATCTTGATGAATATATAATCGGTCAGGATGATGCTAAAAAAGTGTTATCAGTAGCGGTATATAACCACTACAAAAGAATTGCGCACAATTCTATCGAGAAAAAAGAATCAGGCGTCGAAATTCAAAAAAGTAACATTTTGTTAGTCGGTCCTACTGGAAGCGGTAAAACATTATTAGCTCAAACACTTGCAAAAATGTTAGATGTTCCATTTGCTGTTGCAGATGCAACAACATTAACTGAGGCGGGTTATGTTGGTGATGATGTTGAAAATATCTTATTAAGACTTTATCAAAGTGCTGATTATGACGCTCAAAAAGCTGAAAGAGGCATAATTTATATCGATGAAATCGATAAGATCGCAAGAAAGTCTGAAAATCCAAGCATAACTAGAGATGTAAGCGGCGAAGGTGTTCAACAAGCATTGTTGAAAATGATTGAAGGAACTG
>JAEZOG010000005.1 GCA_023414155.1 Cyanobacteria bacterium OH_CFB_184
GCTTTCATACAGAAATAACCTTAGAAAATATGCCGGACGAGCTCTTTTATTTGCAGCTGCCGGAGTAACATTACTAGGAAACGTAGCTACATTGGTTGATTTTAATAAGTTCAAAACTAAAAAAGCAGGAGCTGCTCCTCTTATAGATGAGAACAAGGCAAAGGTGGTGTGTTAGATGTCAGATTTATTAAATAATATGTTATTTCAAACATCTCAGAAAAAACCTGGACAACAGTTGCCATCTCAACCATTGCCAGCAATTAAAATTGATTTAAATTCTCATAACAAGATTCAACCTTTGAATCCAAAAGGAAGAGTTTTGCCAAGCCGTGTTTTTGGCTCTCCTGTTCAATATGCTAAAGATCTTAAAAAAGATGTTGTTGGTTTGACAAAAGGCGTAAGAGGCAAAGCAAATGATCATGAGCTTGGTAAAGTAAATGATTTATCTATGAAGCTTGGTTCTTTAGGTTTAGCTGCTTATTTAGCTGTTAAAAATCCTTTAAAACTTAAAAAATCTATGGAATTTGTAGGTTTTGGTACGTTTTTTGCTTCTATGGCATTATGGCCAAAATTAGCTATTCAAGCACCTTTAAAAGCAAGAACAGGCGTAGACATTCATCAAAAATATGAAGACAGCTATGGACGTACTAAGTCATTCTTCCAAGATCCGCAATACATTCCTTGGGATCTTGTTCCTAAAGAAGATTTAGACAAAATGGGTGATAAACTTGGTGTTCCAAAAGACATAAAAAACAGAGATGAAGTTATCAAGTTAAAAGCTCAAAAAATTGCAGTTCAAGGCAATACTCTTTGGATGTTGACTGCAGGTTTTGCAACTCCTCTTATGAGCGCATTAGCTTGTAACGGCATCGAAAGATTCTTGGGTGCAGCTCAAGAAAAACAAGCGTTGGATAAAACAAAAACAGAATTTGAAGAGTTTGTTAAAGCAATCAATGTTGAAGGAGCAGAAAAGAATATAAATCTTGCAAGCGTCGGCGAGAAATTCAAAAATAAAGCTGCAAAAAATGAACTTGAAAAGTATTTGAAAGATAATGCAAGCCAAAAATTAGATTCTACAGTTTTTGATAAAATTTCTTCTTTTGTTTGCCAAGACAAAGATGTTCAGTTATTCAAAGCTGTTAGAGCTGATCTTCAAGGAAGGCTTGGAACTCTTGCAAAACCGATCGACTCTTCTATTCCTGAAAAAATATATAACTACAACAAATCCACGTTCGAAAATCTTGGTCTTTCTCCTGAAGATCTTAAATTATCTTTAGTTAAAGCATTAAGCCCTGAATCATTTGCTAACAATGCTAAGCCGGACCTTGATGCTGTATTACAATCTAAGAAATTTGTGATTAAGCAAGAAGATATTGGTGATATAACCAAAAAAATGGTTACTTCAGCGACAGAAATCGTAGAAAATTCTCTGAAAGCTGAAAACAAAAAAATAAAAGACATCCAAAAGAGACTGATTAAAACTTCATTTGGAGAATCGATGGTAAATGTTATGACAAATCATAACGTAAAAACAGTTGGTGATTTTGCTTCAGAATTTAGAGGAGTTTTTGACTTAGTAGACAATATGTTCTCTCAAAGAAAATATATTGATAAATATGTCGATGCAAGAATTGGTGATCGTGCAGAAACACTTATTGCAAACCAGTGGGGAAAAGTAAGTAAAACTTTCGTAAATATATTAAACTTCGATGATAAAGAACTTGCATTACTTAGCTACAATGGTGGGCATATTGATGAGGAAGCAGGAATTTCTCTTCTTGAAAAGAAAATAAAAGAACTTGTTTCAGATTCGGGAAAATACAAAGAAGCTATTAAAAAGCTTTCGATAGCTATTGATAAATATGACGAAAATTTGCCGGAAGATTTAGCCGGAAACAAAGGAATAAAATCTCAAATCGAAGATGCTGCTAGAAAAGTATTGCTTAAAAACCAAGCAATATTTGAATCTAATGGTTATAAAAATATTGCAGAACAAATCCACGTTGAAGGATCAACAGGAAGTGCCTTAAATTCTGTATCTGCATTTGTTGACCAAAGAATTTTAGGAGCTAGAGCTTCTTTCTATAGAATGATACAAACTTTAGATGTGTATAAAAAAATAAAGGATAATGCTTTATTACCTACTTTAGATGCCTTAGAAAAAGCTAAACCAGAAGGAATAACAGGTGATCTTTTAATTAATTTCTTGAAAGCTGAACCGGGAGCTGTTTTAGAAGACAAAACTGTACTTGATGGTTTATCAAAAGCTTTTGGCAAAGATTTTAAATGGGTCGAGTCTCTTAATAATTATAGAAAAGATCTAGCAACCATCAATGAAGGAAAAGCAAACTATATAAAATCACAAGTGGAAAAATTCTACGGTGGTAAAAATTTCAAAGAAGAAGTCAATGAATTATTGAAAGATCAATTTAAAGATTGGAACAATAAAGATGAAGTGATTGCAAAATTCAATAAGTCTATTAATGAGTACGCAGCTATCGTTCCTGAACAAAGATATTGGGCAAAAGTTGCTAATACTCTAGAAGTTGGCTATGGTTCTATTATAGAAAGTGCAACAAAAGCAACTAATTTAAGAACTAGTATTGAAAATCAGATTGCTCAAATAACTAAGGATCCTTCTAACATAGATCAAACAGTTCTATCAGGGCTGAATAATAAGTTACAAGAGGCAATTAAACAAGAATCTGCCGCTAAAGAACTTATTAAAACCCACTCTCGAAACAATAATATATCCCCAAAAACATTGGAAAATTTCCGTACGTGTATAAGCGATATGGTTACAG
>JAEZOG010000086.1 GCA_023414155.1 Cyanobacteria bacterium OH_CFB_184
AAAGTCCTTTTTGTTCAGTTGCAAGAAGGTCTGTCATTAATAATAAAGCTATGATTCCATCTTTTTCAGGAATGTGGTTGTTGATAGTTAAGCCGCCAGACTCCTCTCCAGCTACTAAAATATCATCGCCTTCTTTTCTTAAGTCTATAATATCTTCCCCGATAAATTTGAAACCTACAGGAGTTTGAATAACATCTAGTCCGTTGTTTTTAGCAAATATGTCGATTTGAGAAGAAGTAGCTTGGCTTCTGATAATGTGACCTGTTTTACCTTTATTTTTAGATAAATGGTAAGCAGTTAATAAAATAACATCGTTTGGTTCAATAAAGTCGCCATTTTCGTCTATAATACCAAATCTGTCAGCGTCACCGTCGTTAGCTAAACCGATTTTTAGCTTGCTGTCATCTTTAATCAATTCTTGTTTAAGTTCAACAAGGTTAGCTCCAGTTGGGTTTGGACCTTCTTTTTTGCCCGAATTAACATCATTTAAAGGAATTTTATAGTCTTTTAATAATCTAGGGAATACATTTTCTCCAGTACCTTTTAAAGAATCATAGTGAATAGATATTTTTGAATCAGCTATTTTTTTCCAATCGATTAAGTCATAGCTGTTCAATGTATCTTTATACATTTCATACGGGAAATCTTTTACGACTTTTCCTTTATTTTGATTGTTGACTGTAAAGCTGCCTTCTTTAGCTATTTGGACAATATTTTCAGATACTTTCTTTGTAACTGAAGGTGGTGCAATAGCCGCTTCTTTGGTTACAAGGTTAAAACCACCGTCACTCCAAGGGTTATGACTTGCTGTTAATAGTATTGAAACATCAATGTCATTTTCTCTTGTTGCTAAAGCATGGAGTGGGGTTGGTACAGGTTTTTCAATAAGTAAAACGTTTACTCCTTGGTCAACAAGTGTATCTTTTATTAATCCTAACGATTCTTTTGACGCCTGTCTTGTATCTCCACCGATAAGAACCAAAGGATCTTTTCCTTTTTCTTTAGCTACTTCTTTTGCATATTTAGCAACACCTAAAGTCATCAATTGAACAACTTCTTTATTGAATACTTCTGATCCATAAGTCGCTCTGTGACCTGATGTTGAAGTTGAAAGACTGTTTGCTACAAATTCTGCAGTATCAACATCTACTTTTACAGGATATGCTTTTAAATTACCGCTGAAAGAAACTTTATCTGCACCTTGGGTGCGTAACAAATAATTGAATTGTTTTTGATTTTCTGCATTTTTGACATTATTTGATGCAAAAATACTACCAATGGATGCTACTCTCATTTTTTGTACCCTCTATTAATAAACACAAGAATATAAGTCTTGAAAAAATAATACTTGCTAGTTATTAAGAAAAATTTACAATTATGATTCTTTTAAGTTTTTGAAGTGGTGAACTAGATATAAAACAAATAAGATTCCACAAGCTAAAACTATTGCCACATCGAACTTATGCCAAATTTCTTTAAATACTTCTCTATGAGTTCCTAATTTAAACCCAACATATACTAAAAAGTAGCTCCAGATAAGAGAACCGACGAATGTAAGTGCTAAAAATTTAGGTAAATTAACTCTTAAAATCCCTGCAGGAAGCGAAATGAATGTTCTTACAACAGGTAACATCCTGCAAATAAAGAATGCCATTTCTCCCCATTTTTCTGACCATTTGTCAGCCATTTCAATATCTTTTTTGCTGATTAAAAACCATTTTCCATGCTTTTCAATAAAAGGTCTTCCGCCAAAATATCCAAGATAATATGAAGGAATAGATCCGATAACACAGCCAATTGCACCAGCGAATGAAGCTGTATGTATCGACATAACACCATTGCTTACCAAATAGCCCGCAAATGGTAATATAGCTTCACTAGGGAGTGGAATATTGCAAGATTCTATTGCCATTAATAAAACAATCCCTAATGGTCCCATATCACTAACTGTTTTCTCAATCCACATTGCTACAGGCACTAAGATTGAATCTATTAATTTCATATTTACTCTCCTCAGATACTCTTTTTAATTTTAACTTAAATAATATTTTAGTCACCTAATTTGTTTTTTATATCAAAATTGACCACATGGTCTATACAAATACACCTTCTGATATATAGATTTAAAAATAAAATGAGGAATAATATATATAGGTGAGGAGTAGAAATGTTAAACGGAATACAAAACAACAGCCTTCAAAACAATCAGATTAATCAAGCTGGCGGCATGGACAAGACAGGCTTGTTTTCTAAGTCTAATCCATATGCCAAAATTGACAGGGGATTTTTAGTTGATGAATTAGATATTTCTAATGATGCAATTTCTATGTATCAAAAAGATATGGATATCAAAAAGTTCACTCAGCTTGCAATGTCAGATCCAAATGATGTTTCTCACAATAAGCTTGTCGCTTCTCAAATAGAAGAAGGGATAATCGAGTTTAGTGATGAAGAAATTCTTGACAGCTTATTCAGTAATACGAAGTTCTTTGAAGATTTAGCTGGTTAGTAAATGAGCACAAACTCAATTGATTATGCACTGGGTACAAAATTAGACCCAGAGCAGAAAAAAGCTATCATAAAAGCGATAGATTCATACAGTTCTGACAATTTTAAAAAAGCAATCGAGATTTTAACTCCCATCACCGAAAAAACTAATGATTCTACAGCTTTTACTTGTCTTGGAAATTGTTATTTTAAAGCTGGTGATTTTTTTAATGCCAGAAAATACTACGAAAAAGCTATTGCTAAAGCATCTACAAATCCTTATCCATTTATAAGTTATGGAAATTTATATTATGAAGAAGGAGATATTCAAAAAGCCATTTTGTATTGGACAGTCGCAAATACTCTCGTTGCTGATGATGCTAATTTGCTGTTAAATCTTGCTACAGCTTATGCACAGAAAGATTTTAGAATTCAATCGCTTACTTATTATGAAAAGTATTTAAAGTTTGCCAGCAGGGTAAAAAATGACAATTATATTAAGATAAATACTAAGCTGACGAAGTTAAAATCTAATTCTTCTCGCTTAAACGCTTTTGGTTCAAGATTTTACGCCAATAAAGCTATTAGGAAATCTATAGAATCTTATTCCTCATCTGTTTTGAATTTCCCATTACAGCCCCAAATTAACCTACTGCTGGGCAATTTATTCTTTTTAACAAAAAATTATAAATCAGCCATCGATGCTTTTTTAAATGCTTATATAACTTCAAATTTTAATCCTACAAATTTCGGGCATCTTCCATATGCTTACGAGCAGCTGAAAATGTATAGTCATGCTTACTGCTTCTATTATATTTTGCTGTCATCTAAAGGGAGAAAAGTGTTCCCGGCTAAAGAACTAAAAGCGAAAGTCATCAAATATGGAACTATGGTTTATAGAGATGATGAAGCCTATCTCTCTCATTTAGAGCTCGCAAAAGAATTTGAAAATGATAATAATTATCTGATGGCTTACGTAGAATATACAAATGCTTTAATATTGTGCAAAGGCGATAAGGCTCAAATTGAGGCTTCTATTTCTAAAATGCTGGAATTTATAAATCCTGAAATTAGGGTTGCATCCAATTTGAAAGTTTACCTGAATGCATTAATCAACAATAGAGAATATGCTAAAGCTATTGAAATATGTGATAAAATTTTATTGTTGTCGAAATTAAGTCCTTCATTCGATGATGAGATTAGAAAAAAACGAAAAGAATGCAAAGAATTACTGAGTCATTCAGAAAATTTATAAATAAAAATATACTGCGCAGAACATATTACAGGGTGGGTAAATGTAATTGCTGCGGATTGTGCTGCCAAAGAATATATGTTAGACACAAAAAATCAGTAATTAAAACTGATGAAGAGTTTAATAAATTAAGAAAATTGCATCCTTTCTATACCTACTTGGAAGTCATTGATAACGACGACCTTGGACTGGTTTTTAGGTGCACAAAATTCGACAAAGAAAATAAAATCTGCACTATACACAAAGATAGGCCGGGAATATGCAGAAGATATCCGTCTGAGCAAATTTTTTCGATGGGTGCAATGCTTTCTGAAGACTGTGGTTATTCCTTTGAACCTATAGAAACTTTTGAAGACATTTTCAACAAAATGCAGAAAAAAACTAAGAGTTAGACAACTTTTCGATTAAATCAAGGTGCAGCCTGTGTTTTTTGACGTCATGAACTCTTATAAAATTGACTCCTTTTGATGCAAGGTACATGTTATAAGTTACAGTAGCATCATCGAGTTGTTCAGCGTTTAGGTCAAAGGATTTTGAAATAAAGGATTTTCTTGAAATACCCATCAGTATCGGACAATTTAAGGTCGAAAATTCATCAACTCGTTTTATAAGTTGTAGGTTTTCATTTATAGATTTGCCAAAACCAACGCCCGGATCAATTATTATT
>JAEZOG010000149.1 GCA_023414155.1 Cyanobacteria bacterium OH_CFB_184
ATTCTAACCAGATGAAATATCGTGGTTTATCACTATTAATAGATGATTCTGACAAGTCAGAACCTGTTTTTAAAGTGAGAATAGGCGCTTTTGAAGCATCTTTTAGAATACGAGACGGGCTGAAAGTTCATGGCAGTTTGTGCGGTGACGAAAAACTTGTTGTCAAATGGTACTACAAAGGTTCAAATCAAATAACCTTAAAAAGCATAGTAGGAAAAAGCTCAAATTCCAGCCCGCAAATGGTTCAAACAAATTATGTTAAAACCGATTTGAAATTAGAATAAATCTATCCTTGACAATATATTAATATTCGTATATTCTAATATTGATATATTTAAAGGTTAAGATATGGATTTTGAAAATTATTCTGAAATATTTAAAGCATTAGCTCACCCGCTAAGGCTAAAAATTGTGTGCGGATTAATGAAGAGAGAAGAATGCTGCGTTTCAATTATGGTTGAAAAACTAAAAGTCGCTCAACCAACTGTCTCCCAGCACCTAAATATTTTGCGTAACGCTGGCGTTATTGAAGGCTACCGCAAAGGAAATCAAATCTGCTATAAGATAACAAACGAACAAGTTAAAAAAATAATTAACAATATGGAGGTGCCGGCATGCGAATAATAGTTGCAGGTGGTGGAGCAGCAGGAGCCAGTTGTGCTGCCAGATTAAGACGATTACAAGAAAAAGCTGAAATTATAATCCTTGAAAAAACTGATGAAATATCAATAGCTAATTGTGGCTTACCATATTACTGCTCGGATGTTATCAACGACAGAGAAAAAATGTTGGTATCAAACCCTAAAAACTTCAAAGAACTCTTAAATATTGAAGTCAGGCTAAATTCTGAAATCACCGCAATAAACAAAGAAGCAAAATCTGTTCAAGTTAATAACGATTATGAACTCCATTATGATTATTTGGTTTTAGCATTAGGAGCAAACCCAATAAAACCAATGATAGAAGGTATTAACAACAAAAATATTTTCACTGTGAGAAATCTATTCGATGCAGACAACATAAAAGACTACATAAAAAATAATAAAGTTGAAAATGTTGTAGTTGTTGGCGGTGGGTTCATCTCTGTTGAAATGGCTGAAAATATGGCACATCTTGGGTTAAAAACCACGTTAATTGAATTAGCGGATCAAATTTTAACACCGTATGATAAAGAAATCGCGGCGTTTGCTCAAAATGAAATGAGAGAAAACGGAATTAATTTAATTCTTCAAGACGCTGTAAAAGCGTTTAAAGAAAAATCTGTTGTTCTAAACTCAGGCAAAGAACTTTCGTATGACATTGCGATTTTAGCCATTGGAGTAAGACCTGAAACAAAAATTGCAGCACAAAGCGGCTTAGAAATTGGGAATACAGGTGGTATTAAAGTTAATGAAACTCTGCAAACATCAGATCCAAATATTTATGCAGCAGGTGATAGCATAGAAATCATTGATTTTGTAAGTGGAAAAGAATCGCTTATTTCACTAGCAGGTCCAGCAAATAGACAAGGTAGAATAATAGCAGACAACATAAGCGGAATAAAATCTACTTATAACAAAACCCAAGGCACATCTATTTTAAAAATATTTGATATCTCAATTGCTGGTGTTGGAAAAAACGAAAAACAGCTTAAAAAAGACAATGTCGAATACAAAAAAATACACATATGGGGCAATTCCCATGCCGGCTATTACCCTAATGCTCTACCTCTTTTAGTTAAACTAATGTTCACTGAAGAAGGTAAAATCTTGGGAGCACAGGTAGTTGGAGCAGAAGGCGCTGACAAAAGGATTGATGTAATAGCTTCTATTATGAGAATGAATGGAACGATAAAAGATTTAGTTGATGCTGAATTGTGCTATGCACCTCCATTTTCTTCTGCAAAAGATCCTGTAAATATGCTCGGAATGGCAAGTGAGAACATATTAAACGGAATGTTCAAACCTGCTTTTTATGAAGATTTACACGACTCAATAATTATTGATGTCAGACCAGAAATTGCTCACAAATTAGGTTCTGTTGAAGGAGCGATAAATATTCCTGCTGAAGAATTAAGAAATAACTTAAACAAAATCCCTAAAGACAAAAAAGTCATTCTGCACTGCACAAAGGGATACACCAGCTATGTAGCATCAAGAATACTTCTCGAGAATGGTTTTGACAACGTTTATAATCTTTCAGGCGGCTTATTATTGTACAAAGAAATAACAAAAGATAAAAAAGCCGAGATTGCTCAAGTTGCAGAAAAAGTATTGGTTCCAGCTGGAAACACAATTAAAATAGATGCCTGCGGGATGCAATGCCCGGGGCCAATAATGAAACTGTCAAAAACATTCTCATCTATTCAAGAAGGAGAAATTGTAGAAATATCAACCACTGATGCAGGGTTCAAATCTGATATTGAAGGCTGGTGCAAATCAACTAACAATACCCTTCTTGGCTTAACAACCGAAAACAAAATAATCAAAGCAATAATTCAAAAAGGAGTTAATAAAACATTGGAACATACAGAAACATCAAGAAAAAAAGGACAAACAATAGTTGTATTTTCAAACGATTTAGATAAAGCAATTGCCTCTATGATTATTGCAAATGGAGCCGCTGCGAGCGGGAAAAAAGTTACCCTGTTTTTCACTTTTTGGGGCTTAAAC
>JAEZOG010000157.1 GCA_023414155.1 Cyanobacteria bacterium OH_CFB_184
TTTCTGCTCATTAAATTATTCTCCAGTCTTTGCTAGTTTGTTTCTAATTTTTTCTCTGAGTTGCATTTGATATTGCATTGATTCCAAATCATCGTAGCTTAATTGCTTGTATTTTTGCCTTAATTCTTTTTTTTCTTGGATTGAGTGGAATTGCTCTATTTTTTGCATATTCTCATAGATAACAGCTTTAAAATCTTTTTCTGATAGATTCTTAAAGCTTTCTGACAAATATATTAAATCCGTTATAATTTCTTTGATTTCATCATTCTCAGCAAATTGAGTGTACAGGGCACCTATTAATTTTTCTACATTATTGACCTGACATATCAATTTGTCAATTGTAATCCTGAGAACATTTAACTTTTCATTATCAAATTTTACGTTTTTTATTATATTTGAGAGAGTGCTAAAGTCCAAATGACTTTCATCTATTAAATAAAGACTCAATAAATTTTTTTGCCCCTTTTCTGAGATATTTGAAGTTTTTGTTACAATTTGATTCTTAATCTCAATTGGTGCAGTTTTTACACTTTTTCCCTTTGTAATTTCCCTAGATAACGCCATTTCATCCACTGCTAATCGTGCTGATACGAGCTTTATATATTCATTTTGAACTATATTGTTTTCAATTTCCTCGAGTATCGGGATGATTTTTCTAACTAATTTAGCTTTTTCTATCGGATTTGAATTTTCTTTTTTTTCTTTTAAAACTTGATTTAACTGGTAGTCAATCAATAGCGGCGCTGATATTACGTGTTGTTTGTACGATTCAATACCGAATTCTCTTATGTACTCATCAGGGTCTTTACCGCCTAGTGGTGCAACTACTCTTATTTCACATGAGTATTTGCCTTGCGACATTGATGAATAATTTTCATCAAATTGTTTTATATTTCCTAGCCCGGAAAATACTTCTTTTATAGTTTCTGCGCCTCTTTCAGTGGCTTTTTTGCCTGCAGAATCACCATCGAATGCAAGATAAATATGTCTTGATTGGCTGTATTTAGCGATAAGCTTTATGTGCTCTGTTGTGAGAGATGTACCGCAAGATGCCACGCAGTTTTTCAGCCCTGCTGCTTGCGCAGAAATAACATCAAAATAACCTTCCATAATAATCGTTGCATCTTCTTCTTTGATAGTATCTTTTGCAACGTGTATGCCGTATAAAATCCTGCTTTTATTGTATAAAACGGTATCAGGTGAGTTTAAATACTTTGGATTTTGACCTTCTTCTGTAGCCCTTGCCCCAAAAGCAACTATAGTAGCCGATTCATCAAAAATAGGTATCATGATTCTGTTTCTAAATCTATCAACATATCCTTTTTCTTGTTCTCTTTTGATTATTAAACCTGCTGCTTCAAGAATGTCGTTGTCGAACTTTTTGCCAAGTTCTTCTTGAAGAGAGTTATAGCCTTTTGCAGAGTAACCGAGCTGATATTCTTTTATTGTTTCTTCTGAAATCCCTCTTTTAGTCAAGTAATCAAGCGCAGGTTTTGCATCTGGTCTTGTTAAGAGATTTTCTGTATATATTTTTGCAGCAGACTGCAAAGCTTGTTTTATTTTATCTTTTTTATCTGCCGAATCTTTTGATGATCCGTAGGATTTAGGTAATTCAATCCCGAAAGATTCAGCGAGGTCTTTTATAGTTTCATTGAAAGATTGGTTGTTGGTTTTCATTATGAAACTTATCGCATCACCGCCTTCACCGCAGCCAAAGCACTTATAAATACCTTTTTGCGGGTTTACGGAGAATGAAGGCGTTTTTTCTTTGTGAAAAGGGCAGCATCCCCAGTAGTTAGCTCCGGACTTTTTAAGCACAACTCTGTTTTGGACTACTTCTAGTATGTCCAGTCGGTTTTTAATTTCATCAACTATCTCTGAATAGGTTCTCTCGCTCATTTTATATATTATAGTCCGTTCATTGTTGCCAATTTTAGTAAGAACTCATCTTGGTTAAGTACTATTAAAGGTTTTGGAAGAAATACATCTTCAAATTTAATAAGTGCGTATCTGTCTGTCATTCCTGAAATATAGTCACATGCTGTTCTTTCAACTTTAATCTCATTTGCTTCAGGAAAACGATGATTAATGTATTCACAGTAGTGGAAAAACAATTGTTTTAGTATGTTTTTAGCTTTGTTTTCTTCTGATTTTGCGATTGAATTCAAATAAACATGATCAAACATCCATGCTCTCAGTTCATTTAGGTAATAACTGCATTCTTCAGTCATTGATATTTCAGGTTTTTCAAAACTGTTTTCAACAATATCATATACCATTTTTGATAATCTTTTGCTTCTTGAGCTTGAAAAATAAGCAATACTGTCTTTTGGTAGGTCTTTTTCTTTTATAACCCCCGCTCTTAAAGCATCTTGGATATCATGGTTAATGTATGCGATTCTGTCTGATATTTTTACAATTTGTCCTTCAAGAGTAATCGGCTTATCTTTGCCAGTGTGGTTTAAGATACCATCTAGTGTTTCTATTGAAAGATTTAAATCTTCAATATGAGTTACTACTCTTATACTTTGTTCATTGTGCTTGTATCCTTCTTGCATAACTTCATTCAGGGCTTCTTCTCCGCTGTGCCCGAATGGTGTATGCCCGAGGTCATGCCCTAGTGCTATAGCTTCAGTTAAGTCCTCATTTAAGCTTAATGCTTTTGATATTGTTCTTGCTATTTGAGAAACTTCAAGAGTATGAGTCATTCTTGTTCTGTAATGATCGTCATTTGGGGAGAAAAATACTTGTGTTTTGTGTTTAAGTCGCCTAAAAGCTTTACTGTGAAGGATTTTATCCCTGTCTCGTTGGAATCCTGTCCTTAAGTCACAGTCTTTTGCAGGGCGAGCTCTACCTTTTGAGAATTTGCTTTTTGCAGCGTAAGGGCTGAGCTGGCTAAGCTCTTTCTCTTCTAACATATATCTTATTGACTTTTCTTGAACACTCATACTTTTTCCTTGGCTGTTACCATTTTATAGCAAAAATCACAAACTAACTTTAATTTGGACTAAATATTTTTAAAAATTAATATTATTTAGTCGTTAGACTTGATTAATTATTATCTTTTGATTATTATTCGAATATTCGAAAAGTTTAAAATAGAAAATAATTATAGAAAAAAGATAAATCTGAAAGGAAATAAAAATGTCAATTCAATGTGATGTATGCGGCAAAAGACCAATCAAAGCAGCAAAAATTTCATTCTCACATAAACAACATGTTTATAGACAAAAACCAAATTTACAATCAGTAAAAACATGTGAAGGCGGAACTGTTAAAAGAATTAAAGTTTGTACATCTTGTATTAGAGCTGGAAAAGTACAAAAAGCTGTTTAATTTGTATTACAAATTATTAAAAATTTAGAAGAGCCATTTGGCTCTTCTTTTTTTTGTATAAAAATATCT
>JAEZOG010000170.1 GCA_023414155.1 Cyanobacteria bacterium OH_CFB_184
CTACTGCACAAAGAAAGTTTGCAAAAACACCTGCAACAACTACTATCGCTCTTTGGTATATAGGTTTATTGCTAAATCTTTCCGGTGAATCTTTTGGTATTTCAGACCCTTCTTCATCATCAGGAAAAGAAACATAGCCGCCTAATAAAAAAGAATGGATTAAAAATTCAGTTTCACCAATTTTTTTTCTAAACAACGTTGGACCAAAAGGTAAACCAAAGCCGAATTTTTCGACTCTTATTTTAAACATTTTAGCTGCCAAAAAGTGTCCAGCTTCGTGAACCAATATCAACAAGCTTATTAAAAGTATCATTATTATTAAATTCATTATTTATCCTCTTTTTTATTATAATTATTTTATGATAAAACATCTAAAAAAACTACTCGACTACATATATAAGAAAAAGTGCTATATCTGTTCTAGTTCAAAAGGCAATTCTCTTTTTTGTAACAATTGTTATGAAAAACTGGATTATTTACCGTTTAAACCAGTAGAAACCATTGATAATATTGACATTTTTAGTTGTTGTTATTATAAAAACAGCATCCAAAAATTAATAAGAGGATTAAAATATCACAACAAAAAAGAACTTAGTTTTTATCAGGCAAAAATAATGTCTGATTATTGGAAAAATATAAAAGAAAAGGAAAATAATTATTTAGTAATTCCTGTTCCTCTTCACAAAGATAGGCTTAAACAAAGAAAATACAATCATATGGACTTAGTTGCACAAGACTTTTGTAAATTGAACGGATATTGTTTAAATACAAACATTGTTAAAAGGATAAAAAACACTTCTCCACAATATAAATTAACCAAAAAAGAAAGAGAAAAAAATTTAAGCGGTGCTTTTAAAATAGAAATAAAAGAAAAAATAACAACTCCAATTTTATTGATAGATGACATAACCACCACTGGATCAACTCTTTTAGAAATAATAAAAGAACTTAAAAAAGCAGGAATAAAAGATATAAAAGCTTTAACAACTTCTATTCCGGAATGTAATTCTTTTTATATTTATTGATTTTTGTTTTCATACCATTTTTCAAAAGTTGAAAGAATAATTCTAGTAGAATATTTTTTTCCTTTTTCAATTCTGTAAATTTTGTCCCAAAACGAAAGCGGATAATATACAAAAAATGGATTTTTTATAAATCGATCTAATAAAAACAATGTTTGATTTCTTACATTATATTTTTCTTCTTCAGTTAATTCTATTTGCTTAAAATCTTCTCTTATCATTTCATAGAAAGGTTTTTTATATTGTAGTTTTATTTTTTTATACCACCAAACAAGGGTTATTATTTTATAATCCAAATATTTATATTTCATTTCTTCGTATAAACCTATTTTTTTTAGGTTGTCTCCAATTAAATTAAATATTTTAAGATAGTCAAAAAATGTTTTATCTCGCGTATTTG
This sequence comes from Cyanobacteria bacterium OH_CFB_184, assembly GCA_023414155.1. Taxonomy (GTDB): domain Bacteria; phylum Cyanobacteriota; class Vampirovibrionia; order Gastranaerophilales; family Gastranaerophilaceae; genus JAEZOG01. The sequence continues at coordinate 1,423 of JAEZOG010000170.1, forward strand.
TAACCGCTCCTTTTCTATTTGTTCTATAGAAAATCAATATATCTCTCAATATAGATATTTTTTCGGATTTAAAAAATGCATCATAAACAAAAACATTATCTTCAAAGAAAACACCACCAGGGAATTTTACATCTTTATTTATTAAAAATTCTCTTTTATAAATTTTATCCCAAGGTACTGAGCTTTGCCAAAATATAGACTCTTTTATATCTCTCCAACTAAAAGTCTTATCGTTATAATGTTCAGGTATTTGTTTTAGAAGGGAATATACGTGGCTGCTGTTTATTTTACCTGATTTATCATCATACAATGCCCAGCAGCAAATAGTTAAATCTGAATCATCATTTTTTGCTTTATTGTACATTTTTTCAATGCACTCATTTTTTATAAAATCATCACCATCTAAAAAGAAAATATATTCACCTTTAGCTTTTAAAACGCCTATATTTCTGGCTAAACCTTGTTTTATATTTTCTTCATTTTCAATTATTAAAAACCTATTATCTTTGTTGGCATAATCTTTTATTATATTTAAAGTATTATCTGTCGATTTATTATCTACACATATAATTTCAATATCTTTTAAAGTTTGATTTACAACACTATCTAGTGTTTGTTTTAAATATTTTTCTACGTTGTAAACAGGAATAATAACCGAAACTTTAGGATCCATTAATACCTCAATATTATTTTTTACTTTAAAATATAGTACAATTAATACCATGATATTAAAAGAATTTTCACAATATTTACAAGATCATTCTATAAAAATTCCTTGTGAACAAAACATAGAAGAAAAATCAAACCTCAACAAGGAAAAAGAAGAAACTGCTATTTTTCTTTTGAACAAATGGTTAAAAGAAAAAATAGAAAATCCTGCTGCAAGTAATGTTGATAAAATTATTCAAGCAGAAATTTACATTGCAAAAAACAAATACAATGATACTTTATTGATTGCAAAAAGTGAAAGCGGAAGAAAATTAATAAGTACTCTTTATAACTTTGCATTGAGTTTTGAACAACAAAAACTTGCAAGGTGGATACACAACAAAAATGCCACTGATTTTAATAATTGTTAAAACATGTATACAGAGCATGTTTCCATGCCTTTTTTTTGTATTAAAATATAAAATTACAAAAATCCAGCCTGTATAAAACCTGTATAAAACTTATCTAAAACCTGTACATTTATATTTTTTATTGTTCACTATATTTTGATTTTTTTGTTTTAATTTATTTTTTGAATAAAACTACTATTTTTTAAATATTTTTATACAAGTTATAAACAAGATTAAAAGTATTGTTATAAAAGAGATTAAAATAGTTTTAAACAGTTTTTAAGTTGCTTATTACTACTATTATTTTTATTTATATAATTAAATAGTATTAATATAAAGATATAGAAATGCATTCAAAAGAAAAAAAAAGAAAAAATAATTTATTTATACTTTTTGTTTTTTTAATTCTCTTTTCCTTTATAGTTTTTTTTATTTTAAAGAATAAATCGGTTTTAAATAAAACTGAATTAATATACCCAAAAGGAAGCAAAACTGGTAATGGCTTAACTAAGCAAGATGAAAAAATATATAATTTTGGAATAGAAAATAACTCAGAAGCCAAATATATCAAGTATTTGCCAAGTAAAAATAAATCCACAGGAATAGCAGTAATAATTTGCCCAGGGGGTGGTTATAAGTTTTTATCTTATAAAAATGAAGGAATTAGTGTCGCTAAATGGTTAATAGATAATGGAATAGCTGCTTTTGTTCTTTTTTATAGAATGCCAAACAAAAAATATCACAATATTCCACTAGAAGACTCTCAAGAAATGATAAAAATAATAAGGAAAAATGCAGATAAATGGAATATTGATCCACAAAAGATTGGAATAATGGGTTTTTCAGCTGGAGGGCATCTTGCAGCTTGCGCTTCAAATATTTATAAAAAAGAGACAAGACCTGATTTTACTATTCTTTATTATCCTGTCATTACTATGGATGTTAATTATACAAACAGTCCATCAATGTATAATCTACTTGGAGATGATGAATATAAGCTTAAAGATTTTTATTCCGCGGAAAAAAGAGTAAATAAAAAGACTCCGCCTGCTTATATAGTTTATTCAAAAGATGATTTAGTTGTTAATCCTATAAATTCTAAAATGTATTATGAAGCACTTAAAAAAAATAAAATACAGGTAAAAATTACAGAATATGATCAAGGAGATCATGGATGGGGATGGAGTAAAAAATTTAAATATAGCAAAGAAAACAAAGAAAATTTATTAATGTGGATAACTGCTTTATTTTAATGATAAAGTTTTCTTAAAAAATTCATCTATTGTCATTTTTGGAGTATAATTGCTTAATAGATTAATAATATTTGAAATTAAGAGATAGAGGAAAGAGATGCTTTTTACAATAGATAGAGATTCTTTGTTGAACAAATTGAGGATAGTTGAAAAAATAACTATACCTAGAGGAATTCAGCCCGTATTAGCTAATATCTTGTTTGAAGCAAACGATAATATATTAAAATTGAGTGCCACAGACCTTGATTTATCAATCATTACAAACACTATGGCTTCAGTAAAAAATGAAGGAAAAATTACTCTTCCTGCTAAAAAAATATTAGAAATAATTTCAAAATTGCCTGATAAACCGATAGAATTTTCGCTAAATGAAGAAACAAATATGGTTACTATAACTTGCGGGCATTCTAAGTTTGAGCTTATTGGTATAAGCGCTGATGAGTTTCCTTCTTTAACAACTGAAGAAGAATTATCTAACAAAGATTCAATTGAAATAGATATGAATCCGTTTGTAAAATCAATTAAACATACAGTTTACGCTGCAGCAAATTATGAAAACAGAAACATAATAAGTGGTGTTTTCTGTCATATTTCTGATGACAATATAGAAATGGCTGCAACTGATGGAAACAGATTAACAAGAATAAGAGAAAACGTTAAAAATAAAGACGGAAAAACTGCTAAAATAGTTATTCCTTCTAAAACATTACAAGAGTTTTTAAGAGTTAGTTCTTTAATATCTGAAGAAAAAGTTCAGTTACTAGTAGATAATGCAAAAATTATTATAAAAACAAAAGGATTTTTGATTATATCAAGACTATTAGAAGGTGAATATCCTCCTTATAAACAGCTTATTCCTCAATCAACAGAACAAACAGCTGTTATATCAAGAGATGATTTGATAAAATCATTAGAATTAGTTTCTTGTATGGTTAACGATAGAACAAGCGTTGTTAAGTTTGTTTTTAATAACGGAAAGTTATTGTTAAAAGCAGAAACACCAGATTCAGGTGCCTCAGAGGATATAATTGATGCAGAATATGAAGGGGAAGAATTAACCATAGCCTTCAATTACAAATATGTACTTGATTCTGTTAAAATAATGGAAAGTAAAAACACACAAGTAGGACTTGGCGGAAGTTTATCTGCCACTATCTTTAGACCAGACAGTGAAGAAGACTATTTATGTTTAATAATGCCGATACAAATAAGATAAAAAGGTAAAGAAATGAAAGTAACAGTTAAGGTTCCTGCTACAACAGCAAACATAGGACCTGGATTTGATTGTTTAGGCCTTGCTCTTCCTATATATAACGAAAT
>JAEZOG010000184.1 GCA_023414155.1 Cyanobacteria bacterium OH_CFB_184
ATTATCAGGGGCAAACAAATACTGTTGAGCTGAAACAAACGAATTTTAATTTATTCAAAAAATCCTTTTTCTCAAAATACAACAGAATAACCCTTCCCTTATTTTTTCAAATGCAAACGGTACTGCAAGATAAATTGTTTGAAACTAAAGTTGAGCAATTTGTAACAGAAAAAGAAAGTTTATTTAAACTGGAAAGTCAAAATTCAAAAAGTTATATTCATATAAAATATCCGGGATACTCTAAAATCCATATAAATATAGTCCACAGCGGTATTTTTTCTAATAATAATGAAATAGAAATTATAGATATAAGAGACTATACTCAGCAAATAATAGAAGATATAATCTCCTCACTGGTTGAAACGTTCAAAAGGAATTCAGAACAATAAACTGAACTTGGTTAACAACCTTATTTAAGATATGATATTAAGTAGAATCACCCAAAACATTAGGCAAAAATATGAAAAATTTATTAATATCATCATCAGTTACAAGCAATTTAAAAGAAGCAACAATATTAGCTCAAGAACTAGGACTAGGGATTGAAGTAAGTAGATTTCCAAATTTTAAAAATATCCACACTGAATTTGATAACATCCTTGTGGAACTTGATAAAAACTTAGGCAACTTTGATGGGTTTAAGTCCCTGCATGGAATGTTTTTTGATCAATCTATTGCAAGTATTGATCCAGAAATAAGAGCTATATCTCAAAAAAGACATAAACAATCTTTAAAAGCAGCTCAAGTAATAGGAGCAGAAATTGTTGTTTTTCATTCAGGGCATAAAGGAATGAAGCACAAGGTATCATTTGATAAGTTCAAAAAAAGCTCAATTCTATTCTGGCAAGAATTTGTTCAAGAGTTTGAAAAATCAAAAATCACAGCCGTTATAGAAAACGTTTTAGAGCGCGATTATGAACTAATAAGAGAAATAGTATCTGAAGTTAATTCACCATACCTCAAAGCGTCCATAGACACCGGCCACGCAAATTTATTTTCAACTGTCGACATCTGTGATTGGATAGATGCGTATGGCAATAATTTACATCATATGCACATTCATAATAACTTCGGCGATGATGACTCTCATTACAGCCTTCTAAAAGGTACTGTAGACTTTGAAAAGATATTCAAACAAATTAAATTAAAAAATATAAACCCGACTGTAGTATTTGAAATCTTTAAAAAAGATGATTTATTTGAAAGTATTGAATATTATAAAAAATGTATGGAGATGCAAAATGCATAAAACGCTTAACCAAGATAATTCTCTTTTGTTGATAATTGACGTACAAGAAAAACTTGTAAATATGCTCAATAAAAATACTATAGAAAACAAAACAGCAATACTGGCAAAAGCTGCATCTATTTTAGATATACCGACAATAGTCACTGAACAATATCCAAAAGGCCTAGGTAATACAATGCCTAGTATTAGCATTAATTTTTCAGAAAAATGTAAAATATTTGAAAAAACAACCTTTAGCGTATTAGGTGAAACTGAAATCAAAAACTCGATAAAAGAATCAGGAAGAAAACAAATAATTATCTGCGGTATAGAAACTCACATATGCGTATTACAATCGGCAATAGAGTTAATAAACGAAGGGTATGAAGTATACATAGTTAAAGATGCTTGCGCCTCTAGGAATAAGTACGAATTTAAACTTGCCATTGAAAGACTCCAAGCCGCAGGAGCGATAATAACTTGCGTTGAAATGGTAATTTTTGAACTGTTGAAAGATTCGAAAAACCCTAATTTTAAAGCGCTACAATCATTGATAAAATAATTTATTCTCTTACAAACATTCTTAAAGAATAGCCGTTTGAAGAAACTGAAAAATTTGTTTTATCTATAGATAAGAGTTCCGATCTTTCATTTTTACAGTCGACACTCCATGTGCCTAAGAATTTTGGTGCAGAAGAAGTATAAGCATATGCGTATAGTACTATTCGGTCCGGATTCTTGCTATCCCAACCAATAGGATAAATGTCCCACATATAATCAATTAAATCTATATTTTGGTTAGTTTTCCACCAATATCTAATAGCTTCTCTGACAGAATTGAGCTTGTTTTTTTGTTTTGTTTCGAAATCATATACCCAAAGATTTGTCTGCCAAATACCCTCTGAAACAGAACCAACTTTTTCTTTGACTGCAATTTTTTTACTATCACTAGACCAGTCTACCAAAACTAATGTTTTAAATTCAGTTTTTGTCAAACTAAAATCTTGTGTTGAAAGAATTGGTTCACGCTCTCTCATTATTTCATGGGCGTTTTTAAGATTCTCTTTTATATCTCCGCTCGATTTTAAATTTATAAGATACATCGATGAAGAAACAATGTTTTCTGAAGGAAATAAATTCGCAACTGAATATACTATTTTGCTTCTATCCGGTGACATCACAGCAATTGAGTTTGCTTTAGCAGAAGACGACAAATTGCTTAAATTCAAATCCGCAACTCCAGGAGGGTCATTATACTTGGTAATCCTGATGATTGGATCAGGAAGATCAATTATTTTTGCATCTTTTTGGATGCCTGTCTCTTGAACATTAATTTCTCCTCTTTTTACATCCTTTGAAATTTCCAAATATTCATCAAAGAACGCCGGTGCTTTGTTTTCTACATTATGTAAAAATTTCTTTTTAGTTTTAATCAATCTTTTCGTCTTTTTTTGGACATTTTTAACAGGTACAATATTCTGTTCTTTTTGCTGAATATTTACAACGTTATTTTTATCATAATTTAATTCATAGTAGTAATTTAACGAATGCCCAATAAAGCCGTATGAAGGCAGAAAAAAATTAGCAACAAAGAGAATTAAAATGAATAGGGAACTAAAGAACAATGTTCTTTTCATTTTAAACGATACCTTCTCTCATAGCGTAAACTGCTGCTTGAGTTCTATCTGCTACATATAATTTTTGCAAAATACTGTGTACATGAGCTTTTGCAGTCGCTCTTGTTATAACTAAACGCTCAGCTATTTGAGGATTTGACAATCCTTCAACTATTAGAGCAAGAACTTCGAGTTCTCTTTCTGTTAGCCCAAATGTATTTTTTGATGATTTAGTAATCGAATCTGTAGACTGTTTTACAGGTGCATTTTGTCTTTGAACACTTGAAAGAACTAACTTAGCAATAGCTGGATCAAGCCACGCGGTTCCTTCACCAACAGCGATGATTGCAGATTTTATTTGGTTTTCAGTTGCACCTTTCATAATATATCCATCAGCACCAGCTGCTAAAGCCGAAAATACATCATCTTCAGAATCACGAGAGGTGAAAATTAATATTTTTGAATGTAAATTTGCAGACTTTATTAATTTTGTAGCTTCAATTCCATCAATATATGGAAGACCTATATCCATTAAAATTACATCCGGTAAAAGACTTTTAGCTAGTTCAACTCCTGTTTTGCCATCTTCAGCTTCACCGATTACTTCTATTTCAGCGCATTTATCCAAAACCAAAGACAAACCTAATCTTGTCATAGTGTGATCTTCAACCAACAAAACTCTCATATATTCTAAATTCCTTATACTTTATCTTTAATGCTGGCAGCCTCAAGTAACAAGAAAGAAAACTCACTTCCTTTACCTTTGTCACTTTCAAGCCAAATTTTGCCACCGTGTGCTTCAATAATTTGTTTAGACAAATACAAGCCTAAACCCGTACTAACAGATCTTTTTTGACTTGTACCTTGTGAAAATCTTTTAAACAATTTTGGTATGTCAGATTTAGCAATACCTATGCCATTATCTTTTACTGAAAAAATCAAATCCTTGCCTTGCAAATTTGTTTTTACTTCAACTACGCCTGGCTCTAGAGTATAGTTTATTGCATTTCCTAAGAAATTCATAATTACTCTTCTGATTTCATTTTTATCAACATAAACGTCAACATCATCTGTTGATTGAATGTTTCTGATTATTTCTATACCTTTGTTTTTTGCTAGCGAATCTACTTCATTACAACACTGATCAATAAGATCATTAACACTAAACACCGATTTTAACAGGTTTAGCTTGCCTGATTCATACTTATAAACCTCTAACAAAGCATTCACAAGCCCTAGCATATCTTGATTACTTTTTTTCATAGTATCAAGCAATAGTTTTTGTTTATCTTCAAGCGAACCTAAAGAACCGTTTAAGAAAAACTGCAATGTCTGAATAGCAGCAAGTAAAGG
>JAEZOG010000210.1 GCA_023414155.1 Cyanobacteria bacterium OH_CFB_184
TTTATCAGCCGTGCCACCGACTCCAACACCCACAAACAAAGGCGGACAAGAAGCCAAACCTGAAGAAATAACACTTTTAGCTATAAATTCTTTTATTTCTTCTTTTGAAGAAGTTGGAAGCAACATGCCTGTAACAGATTTATTTTCAGAGCCAGCGCCTTTAATAAGGACATCTATTTTAAGCTCATCTCCATCAACTATTTCTGTATAAATAACAGCAGGCGTGTTGGTATTTGTATTGTCTCTTTCAAAAAGAGCACTTTTAACAATTGATTTTCTAAAACTATTTTCGCAATAACATTTTTCAACAGCATTATTTATTGCCGAATTTAAACTGCCGCCTGTGAGCTGAACTTCTTGCCCCAGGGTAAGAAAAACCAGAACTTGACCAGTATCTTGACACAATGGTCTTTTATTTTCATAGGCAATTTTTGAATTTTCTAAAATTGAAGCAAAAATATTTTTGAACTTAGGATTTTTCTCTTGTTCATATGCCGCTAAAATTTTTGAATAAACCTTATCGCTCAAACGCATATTTGCGTCGAAACAAAGCTTATAAAGAGCTTCTTCTATTGTTTTAACGTCAATTCTTTGCATATAGCAATAATAATCTCTCAATAATAAAAAGTAAAGAAACAAAATGAGAGAACGCCGGTTCTTGTTTAGAAAACCGGCGCGGAGAGATTTTTTTAAGAATATTGAATGAATTAGCCTTGTAGTAGTGATAATGCCAACTGAGGAACTTGGTTCGCTTGGCTCAATACTAGTGTTGTTGATTGTTGTAGGATTTGGTATTTAGCCATTTTGGTACTAGCTGCAGCCATATCTACGTCAAGGATTCTTGATTTAGATTGTTCAATATACTGGTTAGTTTGGATTAATGCATCATAGTTAGCTTCTAGCCTGTTTGAATAAGCCCCTAATAATGATCTGTCTGTTGTGATTTTGTCTAAAGCGCTATCAATATTTTTCATATAGTCCATGATTTCATCAGGACCCCAATTTGTTATTGAAACCCAACCAGCTGCGCTTTGAGCTGCTGTTAAAGTTGTAGCTGTAGTTATTTTTAAGTCAACATTTAATCCGCCAGCAGACACTCTCATATTTGTAAGTGTTGATCCGATATCTAATGAGTTCAACTCTGCAGAAGTACCTGCACCGAATTGCAATCTCAATGATGTTTTAGTTCCGTCTAATAGAGGAATATCATTGAAGTTGAATGTTTGAGCTTGAACTTCTATATCATTTATTCTCTGTCTGATTTCGTTTAAAGTTGAAATTTTATTTTGCGTGTTATAGATTTCGTTAGCTGCTTGTACGCATAGCTCTCTAATCCTTGTTAAGTGGTTTGTAATGATATCCATCCCACCCTCTGCAGTAGCCATAAGGTTAAGACCATCTTGAATGTTACTACCTGCTTTTTCGTTACCTTTAATTTGGTTGTTCATACCGACCGAAATTGCTAAGCCTGCCGCGTCGTCTTTTGCGCTGTTGATACGTAAACCAGTTGATAACTGTTGTAATACGTTGTTCAAACCGTTGTTGTTTTTAACTAAGTTGTTCTGGGCGACTAATGCCGAAATATTTGAGTTTACCGTGATTGCCATTTTTCTCTCCTTCTCTTATCACAATTAGGTTATCGAATTTATTTCCTCATACTTTAGTTTAACTTTTCTCTAAATAAAGATGTAAAAATCCCTAAAATGCTTGCCCTATAAAGAACTTAAGTGTATTATACTAAAGTATGAAATATCCTCTATTTAGAGTAGAAAAGCAGAAAAAATGCCTCACTTTATAATAAGCTCAAACTCAATATCCAAAGGGATTATCAGGATTTATGAAAAAGAACTTTTTCATCATCTTGCAAAAGTTTTAAGAATAAAAACAGGCGAGAAGCTCTTGTTTATTGACGAAAACGAAATTCAATATACAACTGAAGTGCAAGAAATAACCTCTAAAGACATCTGTGTCCAAATTATAAATTCGTATAAATCCGAAAGAAAATTGGACTTGAATCTTTATTTAGCACAGAGTGTTCTTAAACCTGATGCGCAATTCAATGTTATTCAAAAAGCTACAGAGCTTGGAGTAAAAGGCATTTTGCCGATTTATAGCGATAACTGCACAATTAAACAAAGTGTGATAAACGAAAAAATAGATAAATGGCAAAAAATAGCACTAGAATCAGTAAAACAATGTGAAAGAGCTGATATTCCCAAGGTTTTTACACTCAGACAATTTAAAGATATAATTAAAAGCAATGAATTCGATATCATCTTGGCTTTTGTAGAAAAAGAAGCAACCCACACTTTAAATTCGTTTTTAAAAACAAGAAAAATCAAAAAAGACGAATCAATCCTTGCAATAATTGGACCTGAAGGCGGCTTTTCAGATGAAGAATTCAATCTGCTAGAAGAATACAATATACCTAAAATAACCTTAGGGAATCTTATTTATAGAGCCGATACAGCAGTAATAGCAGCTCTTTCAAACATCATTTACGGAACAAACAATGAATAAATATATAGAAAAAATCCAAAACGATCCGATAATAAAACAACTAAAACCGCTTTTAAAAGGTTACAAAGCATATTTGGTTGGCGGATTTGTCAGAGATTTAATTTTAGGACATGAAAACCCTGATAAAGATATTATTGTTGAAAATTGTGACGTTGAAAAGCTTGCTGTAAAAACAGCAAAAGAACTAGATGCCAGTTTTGTCCCTTTAGATCCTGAATACAAAATATATAGAATAATATTAAAAGATAAAATTAACTATATAGATTTTGCAGCACCCTTAGAAAACGACCTTGATAAAGATCTAAAAAGAAGGGATTTAACACTCAATTCAATTGCTTTTGACATCAACGAAAATACTTTTATTGATATTAATAATGGAATAAAAGACATTGAAAACAAAACAATAAAAGCTATATCTGAACAGAACTTTATCGACGATCCTCTAAGGCTCTTAAGGGTATTTCGTTTTTATTCAAAACTAGGCTTTTGTATTGATCCAGAACTAAAAGAAATAATTAAAAAACACAATTCAAAAATACTTTTGCCAGCAAAAGAACGGGTAAACAACGAACTCTTAAAAACCTTTGAAGGCAAATATGCCCACAAAGCACTAGAAGAGATGGATAATTTTGGATTACTTGATTTTATCTTTCCGATAATGAAAGAAGTTAAAAAAATCCCCAATAACCCTCACCATCACTTAGATCTTTTTCATCACAGCATAGAAA
>JAEZOG010000228.1 GCA_023414155.1 Cyanobacteria bacterium OH_CFB_184
ATAAAAAATACTTTATTATAGTACGAGGATAAGAGAACAAAACCAAAGACGGTTAAGACCACGAAGAGAGAAATCAAGAGAGAAAAAACAAACACGAGAGAAAAGAGAAATCGGAACCGAGAGAAAAAAGCTTTAAACCCACTAAACTACTACTTACACTTTACACACACACAGAGGAATAAAAAAGAATTCCACAACTCCAGGTCTAATAGACCTCTTTTTTTTTGCAAAAAAAATGAGACCGAAATCTCATTAAAATCAAGTAATAATCGTATTAGGCAAAAATGCTTAATGGTTCTTTTTCATTTCTATCTTTTTTTGCTGCTGGTTGTTGGTAAGAAAATGGGTTAGAACCTCTTTTATCTTTGTTTAAATTTTGTGATGCGAATAATTCAGTTGATTTAGGAAGAGCAAATACTTCTCTTAAGTTAACTTGGTTGTCTTCGTTTACTGGAAGAGCGATTTTTCCTTCAACTTGTTTAGAAACTTTTGTTGCGCTTTGAGCTGCTTGAGAATTTAAGTATTGAACGTTAGCGATGAAGTTTTGGTTTAATTTAACATCGATTCCAGCGTTTCTGATTGCAACTTGAGAAGCTGTTTCAGCGTTTGTTCTGTTGCTGTATAAGTCTAAGCCAAGATCTACTCTTTTGAATTTAGTAAGGTTTAAGTTATCTAAATCAACGCTTTGAACAGATTGTTTGTCAAAGATTTGGCTAGTGATGTCTTTAACAGCTTGAGCATCGATAGCTGGAGCATTTATTCTAGATGTGTAGTTGTTGATGTTAAGACTCATTTGCCATTTCCCATTATTACTTATGTTTTATACTTCGACATAGTTAGTAGAAATCTTAAGTCTTTTGTATGATGTTGTTACATTTGTTTACAAAATTCTTATATAAATAAGTTTAATTATTATAGTTATGATTTTGAGACTTTTAGATATTTAATCTACAACTAAAGTATAAAGTTTTGTAAATAACATCAAAGTTTAAATTCACATGTGCCGATAAGTTTAATGTGAGGTTTTTTCGATAAGTAAAATTTCACCTGAATCCTAGCTATAAACAAGGATTAGATAAAAGAGAAGAAACAAAATAGGAAGACAAATGAAAGAAGAAAAGATAGAACAAGGGGTATCTCTATTTTCAAGAAGTGCAGATCTGATGGATTCTGACCCTTTAGAAGAAATTTTCGCTCTTAATTTAGGAGATTTTTTAGCAGAACATTTAATCTCTGATGATTTAGCTCAAAAAATCGGTCATAAGCCGGTGGATAAAGTTTTAAGTCTTAAAAACCAGCTTAAAGAGCTTATTTCGATATATTCTATTGATAATACATTAAGTATCCTCGGTTTTAACAATAAAGAAGATTACGTTATTTATAATTCAATAGCTAAAACTATTAAGCAGATGGTTGATATCGACGCTTGTCATATATTTTTGTCCAAGAGTAATGCAAAAGGGCTTGATGAAACTCGAAACGATTTGGTTTTAGTCGGTTCTTCTATAGATTTCAACGACGATATTTATTCCTATGACATTGGTTATTCGTTGGCAGATCAAACTTTTGTGTCTAAAGCGTATAATTCTTTGTTAACCGTAGAAGAGCACAATTGTTCTGAAAATAAAGAATTCAAGCCAGTTTTAAAATTAGAAGAAGACAAAGCTTGCTACTATGCTGCCATTCCGATGCATAATAACGTGGAAACAGTTGGAGTAATTGTTCTTCAGAACTATTCTGATAAAAAATTAACAACTGAATTTGTTGAGTTAATAGAAGTTACTTCTAAATTGTTTGCTACTTCTATGACCCTTCAAAAGCTTACTGAAGAAACATCTATTCTTATAAACTCTGATGATGTATCATTGTTGCAATTGCAACAAAACAGAGCAGAGCTTACATCTTTGATCGGTGACCTTGGCGATGAGCAGCAGTTGTTTGTCGAAAACCTTGCACGAGCTGTAGATGCAAAAAGTCAGTTTAAAAATACTTATTCTCAAGAAGTCGCTGATCTTGCAAAAGATTTGTCTGCTTATATTGAGTTAAATGAAAAAACAAAAGACTTGATATATTATGCTGCACTACTTAGAAATATCGGTAAAATTACGCTTCCTCAAGAACTCTTCAGCAAAAAAGAAAAATTGTCTAAAGAAGATTGGGATAAGCTTCAGAACCATCCTAATGTCGGTGTAAATCTTTTGATGAGTATAAATTTCTTATCTGAAGTAATTCCTTATATCCATTATCATAAAGAAAGATGGGATGGAAAAGGCGAACCGGAAGGATTGAGAGGGTATAGCATACCTCTTGGTTCAAGAATAATAGCAGTTGCTGATGCATATAGCGCTTTAGTTTCTGTTCGTTCATTTAGAGATGCAATTCCTGTAGAAGAAGCGCTTAAAATAATGCAAGAAGAATCTCAAATTAAGTGGGATCCTGTAATCGTAGATGCATTAATAAATTTGAAGAAAAAATAAGTAAAAAAGAGAGAGAAAATTGAATATTATAGGCAATTATTATGAATAAACTTATTGAAAACCACAGACAGAGAAAGAGTGAGAAGTTGGAAAACAATGAAAAAGCTATAAGCTCAAAATATTTTCGTTCAGCGAAAATGACTTTGATTTGTCTTTTTATCTTCTGTGTTTTTACTTTTGTTTCGG
>JAEZOG010000026.1 GCA_023414155.1 Cyanobacteria bacterium OH_CFB_184
CCATAATACTGATAACAGGAGCACGGTTTTTTAGAAGTTTTTCATCAACTTCTTTTATTGCTTTTTGTTTTTCTTCTTTTTCCAGTTCTTCTTGAATGAAAGCTTCAACGTCTTCTTCTAAAACTTCCAGCTCAAAACTCTCACAAACTTGTTTTTGAGTTTTAACATCAATTACTTGGTTTACAGTAGCAAGAACACCTTGCATCATTAAGAATCTAACGATTTCAGCAGGTGATTTTTGAATTTTTTCAGCTAATTCACCAACTGTAAGAACCTGGTTCAAAACAACTTTTGTTATGACTTTGTCTTCTTCATCTTTTCTTGATTTCTTTTTGTGTTTTTGAGAAATCGCTTTCTCTAAACTAATCAATTCTTGTTGTTCTTCTTTTGTTTTATATTCTTTTTCTTTGCCTTTTACTACTTTACGTTTGACTCCGCCGCCAGTTTTAGGCTCATATATTTCTTGAGAAATAAAATGACGTTTTGGTTGAGATTTAGAATCTCCATCAGGTCTGTTTTGATCTGATTGAGCAGGTCTTGGACCTTGACCTTGGAAAGGTCTTCCACCAGGAGCTGGTCTACCACCTTGAAATGGTCTATCTTGAGAAGGTCTTTGACCTTGTCCTTGAAAAGGTCTTCCACCAGGAGCTGGTCTACCTGAAGCATCTGGTCTTTGTTGTTGAGGATACCTAGAAGACTCTCTTCCTGGTGCATTTTGTTGAGCTGGTCTTTGTCCACCAAATCTTTGACCTGGTCTTTGATCTTGAGATGGATATGGCGCTCTTCTTTGTTCAGAAGCTTGTGCTTCTGATCTTTCTTTTTCAATTCTTCTTGTTTTAGATGCTTGCATTTCTGCTTCACGTCTACGTTGGCTGTTTCTATTGTTATATTCTAACAATGATCTCATATCTGGAGTTTTAGACGTCTCTGTTTGAGAAACAGGTTCTTCTTTTACTTCAGGACTAGGAGAAATTTCAGCATCTTTTTTAGTTTTTTCTTGTTTTACTTCAGTTGCTTCTTCTTTTGTTGCTACTTTTTCTTCTTGAACTTCTTCAATTGGAGCTTTTGCTTTTTTTACAATAAATGCTTTTGGTTTTTTGTCTGAAGATTGAGAACCAGAGGGCTTAATAGCTTCTTTCAATCTGGCAACTTGAGATGAAGAAAGTGTACTTGAATGTGACTTGACGACAACACCAACTTTTTTCTCCAAAATATCCATAACCTCTTTATTTGAAAGGTTTAATTCCTTAGCTACTTCATATACCCTTTTATTTTCAACAGTCATTCGTTCTCTTATTCTCCAATTTTCCCTTAATATAGTTTTAACACAATTTATTTTTCAAGTACAGTTTTGATTTTTTCCTTAACATCAATATCTACATTCTTTTTAAGTATTTTCGAAACCTTATTCTTCTTAAAGGCAGTTTCTATGCATTCTATGTCTCTACATATATATGCGGAACGACCAAAATTAAGTGGTTTAGGCTCTACTAATATTTCATTATCAATAAAATTTTTCATTACCCTAATTAGATATTTTTTTTCTTTGTATTGATTGCAAGAAATGCATTTACGTAGAAATTTATCTTTTCTTCCCATTTACAACTTACTCTCTCCCATAGAATCTATTTCATCTATTATCGAAGAATCATTAATACCAGATGTTTTCAAAATATCTATTAAATGACTTTTAGCGATGTTTAGAGTAGAACCAATTGCAGTTATTACAAGGTTGCCATTTTTATTAAAAGCAAGTTCGATATCTTCTTCCGGCTCAAGATCAACTAAATGTGAAATATTTGATTTTAGCTCTAAAGCGATAGATGAATTATCATAAAAATCCACCTGAGCGTAATCATCAGACAAAGAACCTAATACAGAAGCTAAAAACAGATCATACAAGTCACTTTTTATAAGAGGCATAACTGCTTGAAGATGTATAGACTTAAAAAAGCTATTGAATTCTATCACCTGGAAGTTATTTCCACTGATTAAAAGATCTATACCTAAAATGCCTGTATATGGAGAAGAGTGCTTGGCAATTTCGTTCATAACGGGATAAACCACCCTTGACATTATTTTAGCCTCAAGTTCTTTTGTAATGGTATGATCGGGGCTATATGCAATGTTTTCAAAGTTAGTACTTTTATCTAATTTTATCTGATCTTGCAAATTACGTGAACAAACTCTAGCTATAGGTAAAGCGCTGTATCCATCGCAGATTACATACAACGAAACTTCTCTGGCATCAACATAATCTTCAATGATGATTTTTTTATTAAAATCATCAAATAAGGTTTCTATGACATATTTTGCCTTTGGGAATGTATTACATATTGAAGGCTTTTCGGCAGGAATATGACAGTCATTTTTAATAACAATAGGATATTTGCTCTTACGTGCATATTCAACGGCCATATTTTCTTTGTCAAAAATCCCAAATTTAGGCGTTTGAATTCTTAGCTTATACAAAGTTTTCTTTGAAGAAGATTTGTTTAAAATAATTCTTGATGACTCAGTGTTAGGTGCAAAAATATTGAGCCCCTGCGCTGAAAAAACATTTGCTATAGAGTTTTGAATAGCTTCTTCATCAATAACTATAGTCAAATTAATTTCATTTGCCTTGGCAAATTCTAAAAGTTCATCAACTGAACTAGGGTGAATATCAACCAAATTAGCAAAATCTTTTATATATCGATTTCCGGGCGCAACAAATACTAAATCAACCTGTTCTAGTTGATTCATTTTTTTTGCTAAAGTATATGCGTTTGCATCTGACCCTACGATTAAAATTCTCATAAAGCTATTATACTACAAGTAATTAAATAAATTTAAAAATTAGAGAATATCAGGTCTTAAAGCAGAAGCACCTTTTAAATATACGTGATGTAGTTGGTCTTGAGCTTTTTTTGTATTTACAACAATTAACACTCTTAAACAATTCTTAAGTGAATTTTGAACATCTAATTCATTAAAGCACATCATAGGTACA
>JAEZOG010000098.1 GCA_023414155.1 Cyanobacteria bacterium OH_CFB_184
GTATTTATCTTTTAATTTTTGAGAAACTGTAGTGTTATTTTGTACAAGATTATTTAGCTTTTGATTTTCAGCTTCAATATTTTTATCTGCTAGTTGGATAATTTCTTGTTTTTTTGCTTCTAATGCCGGGATTTCTTCGCCAACAGTTGCCGCTTTTTCTCTTGTTGTAGGTTCTGTTGGCTTAGGAGAATACCCATCAGAAGATGGAATATTATAATAGTTATTACCTGTTGGAAGTATTGATTGAGCCGCATCTCTGACTTTTTCGTTTTCGATGCTTAAGGCATTAAGTGCTTTGTTTAAAATGTTATATAGCACTACTTTAAGTTCTAGTGCCGATAAATTACCTGATTTACCATCAATACCTGCATATTTATCAAGCTCTTCAGCTTGAAGAGTTCCATCATCATTTTTATCTAGTGCGTCAAACACATTTTCAGCACCTAATGTATTAATATTATTGAAAAATATAGAGTTTTCAGCATTAGTTAATGCTGATTTGTTAGCCATTTCAACAAATTCTGACTTTGATAACCCAGCAAAAATGCTTGTATCTATAGATACGTTGTCTGTAGAAGAACCGACTGTTTTAAGAGCAGCTTGAATTTCATCAAGTGATTTTAGTTTATCTAAAGACATTTTATCTATGCTCATATAGGTACTCCTTGGTTTTTTATTTATATATATATAAAGTAAAAAACTCTCCCAATATTTACAGAGTATATATTTTTTGTATAAAAATGTTACAATACTTAATTAATTATGAGATGTTTTGTTTTAGATAAGTATCGATAAATGGATCAATTTCGCCGTCCATAACAGCATCAACGTTGCCTATTTCGTGGTTTGTACGGTGATCTTTGACCATTTTATAAGGATGAAAAACGTAAGATCTGATTTGAGAACCAAAATTTATATCGACGTTTTCGCCTTTTAATTGTGATAATTTTTGTTCGTGTTCAGCTTGTTTTATTGCAAGAAGCTTTGACGCAAGTATTTGCATAGCTGTTTCTTTGTTTTGGAGTTGAGAACGCTGCTGTTGGCATCTTACAACTATTCCAGAAGGTTTGTGTAGGATTCTTACAGCGGTTTCAACCTTATTGACGTTTTGACCGCCCGCTCCACCGGCTCTCATTGTATCTACAACAATGTCTTCAGTTGGGATTACAATTTTTTTGCTAAAGTCTTCTATAACAGGGCTGACTTCCAAACTTGCGAAGCTTGTTTGTCTTTTTCCGTTTGCGTTAAATGGTGAAATTCTAACGAGCCTGTGTACGCCTTTTTCTGCTTTTGCAAGACCATAAGCATATTTGCCGCATACTTTAATAGTAGCAGACTTTAAGCCTGCTTCTTCTCCATCAGAGCGTTCTAAAAGTTCAGCTTTCCAGCCTTTGGATTCAGCCCATCTTGTGTACATCCTAAGCAACATTTGAGCCCAATCTTGAGCGTCAGTTCCGCCTGCACCAGCATTTATTGTGATTATAGCGTCAGACTTATCGTATTCTCCGCCAAGTGTTTTTTGAATTTCCCATTTTTCAAGTTCTTGTTTTAAAATTTTAAGTCTTTGTTGAGCTTCTTTTAAAGCTTCATCTTCGTGGCTTTCTTCGTATAGCTCTGTCAGTACTTCAACATCGCTCAAGAGTGTTTCCCAACTTTTTACTTGAGCCAGGACATCTTTATTTTCTTTTAACTCTTGAGAAAGTTTAGACGATGTTTCAACGTTTTCCCAAACATTAGCATCTTGTAATTTTTCTTCTAATTGACAAACAGTCTTTGAAACAGACTTTAGGTCAAAGACACTCCTTCGCTTTTTCAAGCATAGTCTTTGTAGCGTTATAGTTTTGTTTTAGCTCTATTAGCATTTAAGTTATTAACCTTTTTTCTTGTCTGTAGCAAATTCTGAGTCCAGTCTTAAAAATACCGGCTTAATGTTTTCTTTTTCTATAAGTTTACCTTGTTTAATTTTGCCCCACTTGCAGTTTTCAAGATTTAAATCTTCTTCTATATTCAGTTGTGAAAGAATAGATTTTGAGATATTTGGGCAATATGGAGAAATCAGAATTGCAATTATTCTCATAGATTCAAGAGTATTATAGATTACTTTTCCACACTCTTCCATTTTTTCTTCTTTCGCAAGGGTCCAAGGAGCGTTGTCTGTGACGTATTTGTTTACTGCATTTGAGAAGTTTACGATTTCTCCTGCAGCTTCAGCTACTTCATAACCGTTGAAACGTTCAATAACCTGATTAACTGCGTTATTTGCAAGTTTTGCAATTTCATCATCAGAAGAGGTTATGAAATTCTCTTTTATTTCACCATCGAAATATTTTACAAGCATATTTAATGTTCTGTTTAATAAGTTTCCGATGTTATTTGCCAGATCAGCGTTTACTTTTTCTTTAAAATCATCATCAGAGTAGTTTCCATCTCTACCAAAAGACGCAGTTACCATCATATAGTATCTAAGAGCATCAGCGTTTTCTAAATTGAATGATTCAATGACATCTTTTGGTGCAATTACGTTTCCGATTGATTTACTCATTTTTGATTGATCAATTGTTATCCAGCCATGGCCTAAAATTGTTTTTGGTAATTCTATTCCTAACGCCATAAGTATTGCAATCCAGTATATAGAATGAAACTTGATTATGTCTTTACCTATAACTTGAACATCTGCCGGCCAGTACTTTTTATATTGTTCTGACGGATTTTCTGTGTCGTAACCAAGTGCTGTTATGTAATTTGATAGTGCATCTATCCATACATAAATGATTTGAGAATCATCACCAGGTACTGGAATACCCCATTCTACAGAAGTTTTTGTTCTTGAAACAGATATGTCTTCAATGTCTTCCAGTTGGTTTAAAACTTCATTAACTCTAAATGAAGGCTGTAAAAACTTAGGATCATTTTTTATGCGTTCAATGATTTTGTTTTTATATTTTGTTAATTTGAAGAAATAATTTTCTTCTTTAACTTCCTCAGGTTTTTTTAAGTGATCAGGGCAGAGTCCATCTTCAGTTAAATCTCTTTCATTTAAAAAAGATTCACACCCTGAGCAGTATAAGCCTGTGTAAGAGTGCTTATATATGTCACCATTATCTAATAGTTTTTTAAATATTTTTTGAACAGCATTTTTGTGTTCAACATCTGTTGTTCTTATTAATTTATCGTATGAAATTTCTAATTGTTTCCAAGCATCAACGAATTTTTGTGCGTTTT
>JAEZOG010000110.1 GCA_023414155.1 Cyanobacteria bacterium OH_CFB_184
ATATTAATCTTAGAGGTTTTACCGAGAAAGAAGTAATTCCATCCAGCGCCAATGAAGCTAATGAAAAGAAATTATATTTAGCTTTGCCAGCAACTCTCTTCTGCCTTGAAAAATAAACCGAACCAGATTTGAATCCTAAACTTGGAACAAGTCCTCTTAAGTATATATTGCACTCTTTTAAGTCTTTTAAAATATTTACAACTTTTTTTGACATTAACCTGAAATCTGCGTGATTGTAAATACCTTCAACTTCAAGCGATTTTGCTAGCTTGTAATAAAATTGTGAAATATGACGTTTTAAAAAACTGTCTGAACTTCTGTCGTTTCTGACTCCATACACGATTTCGCACCCGTTATGGTATTCATCTATCATTTTTTCTATAACATTGATATCGTCTTGAAGGTCAGCATCTATTGTTATAAAAACATCGGCATCATTTTGTGTAAGTCCAGCTATCATTGCAGCTTGATGACCAAAGTTTCTTGATAACTTTAGACCTTTTACCTTGATTTTTTCAGGTTTATTTTCTGATAATTCTGTAATTATTTGCCAGGTTCTATCTTTGCTGCCATCATCTACAAAGCAGATATAGCTTTCTTTGGAAATTTTATTTGTTTCAATTAGATTATTTAGAACTCTGCTGATTTCGCCATATGCTATGTCAATAACCGCTTCTTCATTGAAACAAGGTATAATTACTGTGCAAACTGTTTTTCTTGTCATTTCGTTATTTTAGGCTAAATTCAGCTCAAGAGCAATATCTGGCATAAAATTTTACAACACAGAGTTGCAATTATAATACAACTAACTTTAGGGACATATTTATTCTATCTTATCGCTATAGTTGCTATACATAAGACAAATTGTATAAAGAATATGCTATACTTTTGCTATAGGTAATGTTGAGATTTGGAATTATGTTAGAAGAGAATATTATAAGTATTTTAAAAGAAGAGATAGTGCCGGCTGAAGGTTGTACAGAGCCTGTTGCGATAGCTTATGTTGCGGCAAAAGCAGTTGAAGTTTTGGGAAAAACTCCTGATAAATTAAAAATTTATGTTTCAGGAAATATGATAAAAAACGTAAAAAGCGTAATAATTCCTAATTCTGGCGGTATGGTCGGAATTGAAGCTGCAGCTGTTATGGGAGCTTTATTCGGCGATCCGTCAAAGGACTTACTTGTAATTAATCATATTACAGATGAAAATATGAGCGTAGTAAAATCATTTTTGCTAAATAATTCTGTTGAAACAATCCATGAGAAAAATAATATCAAACTATATATAAAAATAGATGCATTCTATAAAAATGAGTCTGCAACTGTTGAAGTAAAACATTTGCACACTAACATTACTAAGATAGAAAAAAATAATCAGCGCATAGTAAAAAGAGCCTGTAATGATTCAGATTTCAACTCTCCATTAACAGATAGAGAAAAGTTGAGTATAAGAAAAATTTATGACTTGGCAAAATCAATCGATATAAATGATATAAAGCCAATTTTTGACAAAGTTATTGAATTCAATTGCAAAATAGCAAATGAAGGATTAAATGAAGTCTACGGTGTAAACATCGGTTCTTTGATCCAAAAAAATATTGCCACTGGTGTTTATGGTGATGAGCTAAAAAACAAATGCGCAAGTTTTGCCTCTGCTGGAAGCGATGCAAGAATGAGTGGTTGCTCATTGCCTGTTATGACAACAAGCGGAAGTGGGAATCAGGGGATGGCTGCATCTTTACCTGTAATAAAATATTGCAAAGAAAAAAATCTGACAGAAGAACAACTTTTAAGAGCATTATTTTTCTCTCACTTATCAACAATACACATAAAAACCAAAGTCGGAAGACTCTCAGCATACTGCGGAGTTATTTGTGCTTGCAGCGCCGTTGCTGGTGCTATTGCTTTTATGGAAGATTCTGAGTATGAAGTTGTAGCTGATGCTATCACAAACTCTCTTGGTTGTATTTCAGGCGTAATTTGTGATGGAGCCAAGGCTTCTTGTGCTATGAAAATCGCAAACGGAGTATATGCGGCTTTTGATGCTGCAATGCTCGCTATGAATAAAAAAGCTCTTATTTCAGGGGATGGAATTATTGGATACGATGTTGAAGAAACTATCAATAATATCGGAATACTTTCTCAAGTCGGTATGAAAGAAACTGACGAAGTAATCCTTGATATTATGGGAAATTGCTACAAAGATAACTCCGATAATAGACAATCAAAAACTAAAAAGTAGTAAAATTTTATCCAATAAAATAGAAATTTAGCAATTTTCATTGTTGATATGTTTTATAGCGATATGAATATTTCTTTTATCAATCCATCGCTAATGTTTCCAACCGCCAAAGCCAAGCTTAATCAAGCAGGCAAACCATTGTCACCGTTACCGTATGACAGTGTTTCTTTTGGCGCGATAAAAAGAAATTCGCTAGAAGGATTTGATTTGGCTTGCGCAAATAAGTTTAAAGCACCATTAGAAAAATTTAATTCAAATCAGGATTTTAAAAACTGGGCTAAACTTAATTATATAAATATTTCAAATACCCAAAACCATATCAGCCGCCAGTTTGAAGTTACAGAAGAAAGATTGAAAATACTTGATACGTGGAAAAAATATCTTGATCAAGATGACAAATACCGTAACAATCCTGCGTTATCTTTGATTATATATTCTGCAATAACAAAAGAACTCGAGCCTACGAACGCTAAAATCCCCCCAATATTAAACGAGGAGGTTTTATCTAAAACCGTAGCTCAAATTAATTCTAAAATTACCAAAGATAATAAAGCATCTTTTGATTTTATGAAAGATTATCAAAATAATTTGTTGCTTCATTACTCTGGGGCTGAAAAAACAGAAGAAATAAACGGATGGATAAAAATACCATCATATAAAAATGATCCAGATAACTTCAAATCAAATGTCGAAAAGCTTAATGTTATGAGCTCAAGCACTTGGTGTACAAGAACAACACAAGGGGAAAAATACCTCAAAGACGGTGATTTTGTGGTTTATTATATCAATGGCAAACCAAAAGTCGGAATAAGGTTTATAGGTAGCCGTATAGAAGAAATTCAAGGTGAAAAAAATAATAAAAAAATTCCTTTACCATATTTAGATTCTGTAAAAAATTATGTGTCGGAAAATGGTTTTAAAGGCGCAGAACAATCTATTAATTCTGCAATGGAGCGCAAAAAAGAATTGGAAAAAATTAAGCCTTTAATCCAAGACTCACTCGATAGAAAAGATTATGCGACGGTCTTAAAACACTTTAATATTGATATGGAGAAGCTCGACGATGGCACTATCTCTCTTTCAAGATACAATCCTCCAGGCGATTTGATATGTTACGATGATCTTGGTATAGATGAAACAAAAATATTCAAAAATGTTTCTGTTATCAAAGGCAAAGCGGATTTTAAAAACAGTGACCTGACTGATTTGGGCGCTCTAAAAATAATTGAAGGCGACGCTACTTTTTCAAAAAGCAAAGTCGTTAGACTATCTAATCTTGAAGAAATAAAAGGGAATGCTAATTTCTTTAACAGTGAAGTAAAAGATCTTGGTAAACTCGAAAAAATCGGCGGAAATTCCTCTTTTGAATACAGCAAAATAAAAACTCTAGGGAATTTGAAATCAATCGGCGGTAATGTAGGCTTTGAATCAAGTGATATTGAATACTTAGGCGATTTGAAATTTGTCGGAGGTAATTGTAAATTCGATAATTCAAAAATAACTAGTCTTACAAATCTTGAAACAATAGGTGGTAAGGTCAGTTTTGAAGACAGTCAGGTTAAAGATCTTGGTAGGCTTGAATTTGTCGGAAAAGATGCGAATTTCTCTAATAGTAAAATTACTAATCTTGCAAATCTTAAAACAATACAAGGCAGCGCAAATTTCAGATATTCAAATATTAAAAACTGGGAATCAGTTGATATCCAGGGGAATATAATCTCGTAAAAAAGATAATTTTCTATTTTGTGAAACTTCTCAGCGTAGGCCAGGAAAGCACGTCTTCAGCAAGTATTTTGAACTTTTTCAATTCTTTTAATGTATCTGCTGCAAATTGATTTGGCACATTATCTTTAGATAAATTCTTAACTTCGTCAAGAGAGTTTGTGATTTTTCTAAATTGGTCTTGGTATTCTTGCTCTAAAAGAATTCTTGTTTGAAACTTTTCTTTAGAATTTTTTCTCGGGTCATTACTTATCAAAAATAAATCATTTACAGATTCAGTAAAAAAGAATTTTTTGATTCTGTTTAAATATTTAAAAAAGGACCTTGTATCTAACTCTGAAGAGTTTTGTAGCTTTTGAATAAATTCATTTATAATATTCAATTTATCTGAAGAATACAGAGTACTTTCTGGTTGAATATAAATATTATTATCCGCAAGATATTTCAAAAACTGATCTTTGTTATCTTTTATTCTTGATAGTTGAGTGGTGCCATCTTCTTTTAAAAACAGTAAACTTCCTTCATTTTCAAGATGATTTCTGACTAATCCTTTCATTTTCCACAACCCTGTATCAACATCTTTTGTATCGTGGATACTGATTTTAAGGTTAGTTAAATCTATGAATTGATCGTAAGAGTTAAAGCATTCTTGAACTTGAGGAGTCGGAAAAATATTTATAGAGGGAAGAATTTTCTCCTGGATAGTCTTTTCGTCGATTTTGTGTGATTTTAATCTTTTTATTGCTGATTTTTTTATATTTTCTCTTACATCAAATATTTCTGCTTCCATTTTATTATATGAGTTGCCTTTTGGCATCAGCATCGTAAAATCGTGGTCAGAAAGATTAGGGTCATAGTTGATTTGTGTAATCCACGATCCAGCGGGGATAAAGGCAATATTTTTATCATCTTTCATCGACTCTATAGCAGAATTTATTGCAACTTTACTTACAAAATCAGACTTCGTTGGATTTTCAATGAAAAATTCTCTACTCTGATTTGCTTTAAAGCTTATCTTATACGTATTGTTTTGCGCTGGTATGATCTTCATTTAGTTATCTCTTTAATATTTCTAAAAAACATAAAATAGAAATTTGCTAAAATAAGAAAAAAGAGAATCTAATTAATAGATTCTCTATACATACCTTAATATTTTGTTTTTAAACTTTGAATAAAAGCATTTTAAATTGAGTTAAGGCTTCTAATGCGTGAGGTTCACCAGCAGGCATTAATATAAAACTGCCTTCTTCAACGATATAGTCCTCGTTAGAGATAGTGATTTTAGCTTTGCCCTCTAAAATCTGCACAAAAGCATCAGCAGGTGATGAATGCGCGTCTATCTTTTGAAATTTGTCGAATGCAAACAACGTTATAGACGTATTTCCTCTTGTTATATAAACC
>JAEZOG010000123.1 GCA_023414155.1 Cyanobacteria bacterium OH_CFB_184
GCCCTGCAGCACGTAAAAATGGTTGCAGTTGACGGTAAAAAACTAGTTGTCGGAGGCATGAACTGGGGAACTCACTCCAGCGCTAACCATGATGCTTGTGTAGCGATTGAAACCTTGCCAAAGTATAAAAATTCTGAAGTAGATAACATCATAGAAGAGATTTTTAATACGGATTGGAAATTTGCGTGGCAAAGGCTAGGAAAAACAAAGCTTGTTGCTGGTCCATTAACCGAGGCGGAACAAGATTCTTATACCGGATTGAAAAAAGAAATTAAACAAGAAAATGTAGACTATATGAATATGGTAGGCGAAATATATAACAAGCCTGAATATTTTAATAGATATGATAAAAATAACCTTGAAAAACTTGATCTTGTTAAAACAAACCCTGTAGCTAACCCACAAATAAAAATTTTAGCGACAAAGCCTAAAGAGGTAAAATATGTTGGAGCAGAAGGAAAAGAGACAACAAGAAAATATCTGCAAGATAAATTAAATACTTGTTCAAAAGTCAGAGGTGAGCTTTTTGTTCTATCAGACAAAGAACTTATACAAACAATAATTGCAAGACATAAAAAAGGCGATCTTGATGCAAAATTCATTGTTTCATCTGATATTTTAGAGGAATTCCCATATTGTAGAAAAGCATATAACGAACTTGTAGAAAATGAAGTTCCTATTAGATTGTATAATTTTGATGAAAAAATAAACCAAAGGATGCACGCTAAATGGGCTGTATTTGATGATAGAGAAGTCGTTATCGGTTCTACAAATTGGTCAGCTATGGGTCTTAATCAAAACCTTCAAAAAGGTAAGAGAGAAGATTACGAACTTTATGCAAATAAAATTGATGAAGAAATAAGAGGATATTTATCTAAAGTAAAAGAATTTGAAGAACAGCTCGAGTTACCTCCTCTTTCAAGAAAAAATGTTGAATACAAAGAGGTTTTAGCTAGAAGAGAAATTCTTAAAAAAGCATTGAATAGTTTGAATAAAACAGGTGTTGCTACAATAAAACTTCAAGGTAATACTTATAACTTTGTTGAAGAGCAAAAGTCGACTATTTGCACAATACAAGGTTATTATAAAATTATAAAAGACAGATGTAATGCTAAAGAAAAATACAAAAGAGGCAACAATGAGTGCGCGATTGCTTTTGAAAAACCGTCGTTAGCTGCGGTATTTGTACGTCAGTTTGATAAAGATTGGAAACACTCTGAATCAGACTTTGATAAATTAAAAAATAAAGTTGTTACATTTCCAAAAGAGCCTTCAGGCTTGCTAGATGTGATGGGGTAATTATGAAGGTTTTACAGGTTTCAAATATAAATAATAACAAAACGATCAAGCAGAACGTAAACTTGGATAAAAGCGTTGCACCTATGATTTTAAATAACAAGTCTTTGTCCGAGATGCCTTCAGTCAAGCCTTATTTTGTCGCTTTTAAAGGTTTGTGGTTTGAAAATAATATTGTAAAAGAAGTTAAAGATAAAGAATATCAAGGTAAAGGGCTTTATAAACCAGGTACAAGTTTCTTGGATTTCAATAAAGTTGGCTGGAAAAATCTTTCGAAAGAACCACTGGATTTATCAACTGCATCTGAAAAAGAAATTTATGCATTTTGCCATGCTAATTCATTAGCGGAAGCCAATGATACAACATGGGTAAGAAGATACAACCCATACAATGTGACTAAACCGCTTGCTGTTTTTCATACATTAAATTCTCAAAAAGCAAAAGAAAATTTCGCAGCATCGTTAAAAGAATTGTACAATTTCAATGCCCATAAGAATCTTGATGTTCCAATCGTTGATGAAAAAGGCAAATTGAGTATAGATTGTATAGTTTTTGATACAGAGACAACCGGTTTGAATCTTTCTGACAAATCAAAACCGCTTGATAAGATTATTCAAATTGGTGCTATTCAGGTCAAAAATGGTGATATTATAGAAGATACTGCTTATAATCAACTTTTAGATCCTGAAGTTCACATTCCGGAAGCATCTTCTGATGTGCACGGTATAACAGATGATATGGTTAAAGGAAAGCCGACAATTGAGCAAGTTCTTAAGCCGTTTGTTAATGACTATTTGAATAAGAAAAACGGTGTAATTGTCGCTTATAATTCAAAATTTGATATTACAATGTTGAATAATGCAATAGAAGAGCACAATTCTTATTCGCATGAGCCGTTAAAAGCCAGAAAGTCTTGTAAGGTTTTAGATCCTTTTATTCTTATACAAAGAATTCATCCTTATGTAGGCGCTAAAAAGAAACTTTCAGAACAATACAAATATTTCTTCTGTAAAAATCTTGATAATGCCCATGATGCCTTTGCTGACGTAAAAGGCACGGTTGATGTGATGAAGTATTGTTTATACTTCTTGAATGAAAATAGAAAAGATAAATCTAAGCCATTAACTTTAAGAGAGGTTCTGGTCTTCCAAAATGGTGGTAAGGTTGAAAACCTCAATATTCCTTTAGACAAAGAAGGTTGTAACGCAAGAGTAAACTTTAATAAGTCTTATTCGCAAGTTTCTTTGGCTGTAGATAATTATTTTAAAGGCTATAAACTTTCAGGTAAAGCGCTAAAAGAGCTGGCACCAGAAATAGGCGAAGAGAACGTCAAAAAACTTGAAAGAGAAAATATAAAAAATAAAATGTTCGATTTAAATCCTAAAGGCGGAAATCCTATTAATCCAGAAGAAGCAAAAAGGACTCCAAAAGGCGGCGGGATTGAGAATGCTTTTTATGTTATGGAAAAAAACTTCAAAAAAGTACTAGAGTTCTGCAAAATAGAACCTTACGGGGATAAAACTGCAGAAGAAATAATTGAAATAATCGCTGAGAAATCAAAAAATTATATTCATGAAGATTCTGTTGATATTTGGATGAAAAACCCAAATCCTGTTGATATAAAAGATGGCAATGACCTGCCTGATTATGCGATTTCAAAAAAAGTTTTAGAAGAAGCAAAAAAAGTAAAAAACGATTAATGTAAATAAATGTTACATTAAGTGTAGCAAAAACAATTGATGTTTTGAAAGAACGAAATCGCTTTAAATAAAGTAAATTCAGATAGAATTAGGTTGTATAGACTAATTCTATTTTGTATTAATTTTAATAAGTGTACTTGATATACTTATTGACAAAGTCTGAAAAATTGCTACAATCATAATAACTTATTTATGTTAAAGACCATGCGGGCGGTAAAATTGATGTTAAGTGTTATTAATCTAATTAGTATTTTATTAAGCGGGATTGCGATGATCTTGTTG
>JAEZOG010000131.1 GCA_023414155.1 Cyanobacteria bacterium OH_CFB_184
AAAGAGCACTATCCTCACTATGCGCTTATTGCAGAATATATGCTTGGCGGGCATTATTACAACGAATACCACAAAGAAATGAAATTTGATCTTTTATGGGGCGATGACATTATTTCTCAAAGTACAAAAACCCCGTATGAAATAATCAAAAATAACCAGGACCTTAATGATTACAACAGCGAAGACCCAAAATACTCGCCATTGTCAATCTTAAAAACATACAACAACCAAGATGGTGAATTTAGAGAAATCGATCAATACCCTGGTCAATTAGGGAAAGATGGAGCCATTTTCAAATGGTTTAAGCTTAAATTCCTACCTGGCGGAAAACTGGCACAGCGACCTGTTTTATACGTTGATGGTGATGAATCATTCACAAAATCAGGAATTGAAAGCACAATAATTTCTGAAATTTCGCTGCCTCGCGAAAAAGACTATGATTTCTTCTACAAATTTGATGCGATAAACAGATTTGCACTAAATAACGAATTGACTCTTGAAGGAGAAGCCCAAATAATCACTGAAAATGATGATGGATTCTGCAGCTGGATGGTTTCAAAAGATCCAATAAAAGAAACGCTCCTTATAATCGCAAACTACCATGCTCCGACTGAAAAAGTTTGCACAGAGCAAGAAGATGGAACAGCAATCCACACAATTAAAGATGGTGAGACAATCTACAACAAATCAATAGAAGTCCCGGGCGACTACAAGATACTTGCTGAAATAAAATACGATGAAGATAAAAAAGACTTTATCGAGGTTCCATTAGAAAATCAGGACAACTCACTGTTGTTTGATAAACTTGAACCTTCAGAGTTTAAAATATACAAACTTTTAAGATAAAAAAAAGGACTGAGTAATCAGTCCTTTTTTAAATTTGTTACTCAGCAGCTTCTTCTGTTGCTTCTTCTGCGGTCGGATCTTTAATTACAACCCCTAGTGCTGTGAGGCTCTTAACTGCCTTTGGAGCTAATGCGGTATCTGCAAAGTTTTCTAAGATTGTTTGATAACATTCAATTGCTTCATTTTTATACTCGCGAGCCTTAAAAAGATTACCCAACTTAAAATACAAAGGAGCATAAGAAGGGTCTGGAGCGATAAGCATCTGATCATCAAGCTGCATCTTAATTTGAGCAAGCTTAGCATTTTCTTCTGGAGAAAATAAAGACGCCTGATAAACTTTTCTAGTCAATGTATCAAGATTTGTAGTTATTGCAGTTATTTCTTCTTGAGATATTCCGCCGGAAGATTTTTTGCTTGATCTTGCCGCCTCAACACTGTCAATGTTTGCACAACAGAACACTATTGCAAATAACAGAAGTAATCCTAATATTTTCCTCATGATACATTTTCCCCAATAAAATATTGTTTGATTAAAGCATACTACAAGATTTTGACATTTGAACTCAATTAAATGTATGATTATTTTATGAATTTGCACGAAAAAATACAAAATTTAACGCTTAGACAAAAGATCAGCCAGCTTTTTATAACAGGGTTTGAAGGTGAGAATCCAAATAAGAACAAGTTTTTCACTGAATTACTTGAAAACGGTCTTGGCGGTGTAATATTTTTCACTCAAAACATTAAAAACCAAGAACAATTTAAACAGATTATCACCTCGATTAAAGATAACGCCTTCATTCCTCCTTTTTTGAGCATTGATCAAGAAGGCGGAAGGGTTGAAAGAACAGAAAATATTCACAACGGTAAAAAATACCTTAGCGCTAAATATGCTGCAGAAAAAGGTATTGAATTTGCAACAAATCAAACAGATTCTATGACAAAAGAACTTTGTAAATACGGAATAAATATGAATTTTGCTCCTGTTCTTGACGTCAACACAAATGAAAATAACCCTATAATTGGAGAAAGGGCATATTCTAATAATCCTGACAAAGTTATAGAGTTTGGAATTCCGATAATAAAAAAGCACATTGAAAATAATATTATTCCTGTCGGAAAACACTTCCCTGGACACGGAGATGCAAGCCTTGACTCGCATCTGTCATTACCTTGTATTGATTTAAGCTTAAAGGAGCTGGAAAACAACCACATAAAACCATTTAAAGCGGCTATTGAAGAAAATCTTCCTGCAATAATGGTAGCACACGTTCACTATCCTTGTTTTGAAAACGAAAAAATTCCTTCATCAATGTCGAAAAAAATAATTCAAGACTATCTTATAAATACTTTAAACTATGATGGCCTAATAATCTCAGATGATATGGTTATGGGTGCAGTTCAAGGTTTTACAAGCGCTCAAGCTTGTATTATGGCTCTAAAAGCAGGAATCAATATGTTTATTTTCAGAAACACTGACCTAAATGTTATGAACCTTATAGATGAAATAGAAAAGGCCGTATTAACAGGAATATTAGAAGAAAAAACTATTGAAAACAGTTTAAATAAAATCATCAAAACAAAAAAAATCTTTGGAATTATATAAAACAAAATTAAAAGCACTACACAATTAGCAATATTTAAACAAGCTAAGTACCAAATAACAAATATTTGTTTTATAATTTCAGAAAAATCAAAGGAAAATAGAGTGATTACGAAAACAAAAACACAAGAGATAGCGGATATTGTAAAAGACGTTAATTTAAAACACGTAGCTGTAATAATGGATGGCAACCGCAGATGGGCAAAAGAAAGACTTTTACCTTCTGCAATCGGTCACCAAAAAGGTGTTGCCGCTCTAAAAACAATTTTAAAATCCTGTCACTCTTTTAATGTTGAATATCTTACTGTGTACGCTTTTTCAACAGAAAATTGGAACAGACCTGAAGAAGAAGTTAACTTCCTTATGGGGCTATTAGCTAAAACTATCGGAAACGAATTGAATGAACTGCATGAAAACAAAGTCAGAATAAAATTCATCGGAGATATAGACCAGCTCAACCCTAGTTTAAAAGAAATTCTTGTAAATGCTGAAAATCATACAAAAGACAATACAGGCGTTAAACTTCAAATAGCTTTCAACTACGGCTCAAGAATGGAGCTCGTTAATTCATTTAAGGCTATTGCTCAAAAAGTTGCAAACAAAGAGATTTCACCAGAAGATATAACTGAAGAAATGGTTGCAAACAACTTATATACTTCAAACATCCCTGATCCGGATCTTTTAATCAGAACCGGTGGCGAGATGAGAATAAGCAACTATCTTCTATGGCAACTTGCATATTCTGAAATCTACATAACAGAACAATATTGGCCTGAATTTGGCGAACAATCACTTGCAGATGCTATCGTAGAATTTAAAAACAGAAACAGAAGATTTGGAAAATAATTCTATAAAAAAAATAATTATAGCTACAGCAAATCCTCATAAACTCGAAGAAATCAATAAAATAAACACTTACCCTGATATTCAATTCGAGCTTGTAAAAGGTGCATTTGACCCTGAAGAAACAGGATCTACGTATGAAGAAAATGCCTTTATAAAAGCAAAAGCAGCATCTGACATTATGAAAACTTATTGCCTGGCAGATGATTCAGGGCTTTGCGTTGATGCTTTAAATGGAGCACCCGGCTTGTATTCAGCCAGATACGCAGGCTCCCAACAAGAAAAAATACAAAAATTAATCGATGAAATTAAGAATATAAAACCAGATGAGAGAACCGCGCATTTTATTTCTGTAATGGTACTTGTTGATCAAACAGGGAAGATAATCCACAAAACTGAAGGGAAAATACAAGGAATCATAGCAGATACCCCAAAAGGTACTGAAGGTTTTGGATATGACCCGATTTTCTTTCTACCACAATACAATAAAACTATGGCTGAAATAGATTCAAAAACCAAAAACACTATATCTCACAGAGCTTTAGCCCTTTCAGAAATGCTCAAATGGATAAGTTCAAATTTATAATTTAAAACTAAAAAATAAACACCATTCTAATTGTCAAAGTTGATATTTTTATATAACTTGAACTAAAGAAGGAGAACTTTATGGAAAAAGAAACTTTTTTAGTTGAAGCAAAGAAACTGATTGAATGCTGCGATGCTTTTTACATGTCTACATTTAACAAGGAATTTGACTCTGCAGAAACGCGAGCAATGGCAAATATAAGAGAAATCGAAAAATATTCAAAAAACTATGAATTGTTTGCTGATGGGGATTTATCAAATTACATAATAACCGGGATAAACAGTGATAAAATCAGCCAATTAAAAGATAATAAAACTATTTCTTTATATTATTACTGCCCAAAAATAGGT
>JAEZOG010000144.1 GCA_023414155.1 Cyanobacteria bacterium OH_CFB_184
GCTTAAACATACTAAGAAAATCAAATTCAACAAAAGTCAAAAAAGGCATAGTTGATAAAATGTTCTCAATGATGATGCCAAAGGGTCCAGAAAAATTAATTCTTTCAAAGATGAATATGGGCGGACTCGGTTCATTGATGATGAAATGGGTTATGAAAAATAAAAATGTTGATTCCCTATCTCAGCTTATAAAAACAGCTCAGGAAAATGGTGTAAAATTCATCGCGTGCAATATGTCGATGGATGTTATGGGAATCAAAAAAGAAGAACTGATTGATGACGTTGAGATAGCGGGGGTTGCAAAATACATCTCTGAGACCAACGAATCAAATTCGAATCTCTTCATATAGCAAAAAATAGATTTAGGATTTTTATATAATCATTCCCTAAAAGAAAAAATGGTCATGATTACAAATTTAAATCCTATTTTATTTTCAAAGCCTGTTTGCAAAAAAGAAAATAAAAGTGTTAATTCAAGTTCGCAAATTTCACTTTCAGCAAAGCCTGATGTATTTATTAAAAATCAGTCTTTCACAGGGTTAAATAAAGACTTGGGCAAAAAACTCTATGATGATGCAAAGTCTATTCAAGAAGTTTCATTTGCGAATCCTCACTCAAGAGGAGTAGCAGGAAGCTTGCCCCCTGAGTGGATAAACAAAATCCCAAAAGAGCAACGAAAAGAAAAAATTCTGCAGTTTTACACCAGATTAAACAGCATACCAAATATAATAAGGGAAAATGAATACTCTCCAAGGGGACTTAAAAAAGCATCAAAAAAATTGACAGCAGCATTTAAAGAAGCAGGAATAATTTCTAAAAAAGAATCTGTTTCTCTTAAAATGCTCGGAAGAGGTTCTGCAGGATACGGATATTTAATTGAAGGACTTCCTTTTGAAAACAAATGCGTAATGAAGGTTTACCATTCTTTTGATCCTGATAATCGTCAAACAGGAGCAAAAATAGAAATAAATAGAGCTATGTACTGGCAAAAAAATGCAGGCGAAAATAGCCAAAGAGTTAAATACTATTTTGGCGATTTGAACGCAGGCTATATGGTTACAAAATTTATAGACGAAAATGCAAAACGACCAACAAGAAACGTTAACCCTTTGCTTTTAGGAATAATACCAAGAGATGACGGAGATAACGTAATTGCAGGGCATTATATAGATTATGGATATCTCGACAAGTATGGGATAACGGTTGATAAAGACAACGTAATTGAATTATTGGGAATATTACCCGAGAGCAAAGACGCAAGATATGCCTACAAAAAAATATATAACTCTCAAGACAAAGAAAAAACTTGGGAAGAACTTTTGCAAGACAATAAACACAAAAACAACCCCGGCATAAGAGCAGGAATGATTTTAGCTCTTGATTTTATGGAAAATCAGCCTGAAAAATATATGCAAATGTATAATTCTAATACTTCATCAAAAAATACTAAAGATTACTACATTATAAAAAAAGCCCTTGCACAAAAAGTCGATTTAGCACCAAAAGAAGAAATCGAAGAATGCTGCAAACAACTCATTATGTGCGGACAAGAGATTGTAAGTATTTTAAACAACAAATCAAATTATATAAAAGATAAAGAAACACGAAAAAAAATTGAAAATCTTTTAAGTGATTATTATAGAATATTTGCGCCAAGCCCATATTATCACTAATTATCGATTGTTTTAAAATGTTATCTGTTTTTTAAAATAGCCAACAAAATAAATCTTTTAGTGATTTGTATTTTTTTCTCATAGTTGGTATATTTGAAGAAAAGAGAACATCATATGCCACAAAATATTTTATTTATAATAGATGAAATCGAACTTAAATATTTTGAATTTAACGATCTTGTAACCGATTTTTGGTTTATAAAAGAATTTTTATCAAGAGATTACACCGTTTCAGTTACGACTAAAAACAGGATTTTCGTTGAAAATACAAATGGTTCGGCTTTAGTTTTTGAATCTTTCTTAAAAAATGACGATATTTTTTATAAAAATGAAGAAAAAAAATGTCTTATTAACGACTTTGATGTTGTTTTCTTCAGACCAGATCCTCCTGTAGATATTGATTATATCAATGCCTGCTATGTTTTCGACTTTGTAGACAGAAAAAAAACAATTCTTTTAAACGACCCTAACAGTGTTCTGCAATTCAACGAGAAAACTCACATAAATTACTTCCCTGACTATATTCCTAAAAGCATAGTCACAAGTTCAAAAAAAATAATAAAAGACTTTGTAGAAGAACATAAAGAAGCAATCATAAAGCCTCTTAACAGGTGTTTTGGAAACGGAGTATTTTATTTAAATAAAGACGACAAAAATTTAAACTCAATAATATCGGCATCGACAAATAATGAAAAAACATCTGTTATGGTGCAAAAATATCTCGATAAAGCAAAATTTGGAGACAAAAGAGTGTTGATTATCGCAGATAATATCTATTCTGAATGTATTATCAAACTCCCTGGAGAAAACGATTTCAAATTCAATACCCACAATGATAAGTTCTTCGCTCCTGCAGAACTCTCACAGACTGAATACAGAATAGCCTCAGATATAGCTCGAACATTAAATAAAAAAGGGATATCGTTGATAGGGCTTGATATGATTGACGAAAAAGTCATAGAAATAAATGTAACCAGCCCTTGCTATTTCATCAGAGAAATAAACAAACAATATAACATCCGCTTTGAGGAAAAATTGATGAATGATCTTCTATCGTTGATAAACAACAGAAAAGAAGATGAAAATCCTCAAATATCCTTATCCAAAAAATAAAACAGAATGATTAATAATAATTAACATATTAAGAAAATATGGCAATTGACAACTTGTTTGGTTTTATAATTAAATATAATAGTAAAAGGAAAAAAATGAATATTCCGCAACAAAATAAAAATTTAAACCAAAATTGGTGGTGCTTGCAGCTTAGTGCAGGCGTATTTTGTTGGCGTTAATAATTTGCTTTCAATATAAAAATAGCCTGTACGCATTTGAGTCAGGCTTTTTTTCAGCATATTTTAACGTAAAGGATTATAAAAAACCATGAATACCAAGCAAATATCATTCACCTCAAACCCTTCAAATCTAATAAAAACACTTCCGAAAAAATTAAAACCTATTGCAAGCTTCATATCTATGCAAGAAGGTGGTGCCGGGCTGTCGCATTCAAGATTTGTACAAGATACTGCTGTAAACTGGGTTCCAAAAGCTGTTTTTGCAAGAAGTTTACCTGACTTTGCAGAAACTTCTTTGTTAGAATTCAGTGAAAGTATGATTGTGTATTATTTGCCAACTTTATTGGGCGAGAAAGTATTTAGAAAAGCTTTTTCTAAAAATCTTGATCAACCTTTAAAAAAACTGGTATCTAAACCAGCTCAAAAACTTATCAAAAACAAATCAGCAAATCCTGAAGACATAAAAAAACTTGTACCTGTAAAAGCGGCAATAGCTCTAGGCGCTATGGCGATACCATTTGCTGAATATTCTCTTAGCTACATTAAAAATCTTTTTACTCTAAAAATGTTTAAACAAGCAGATTTCAATAATATTGCAAACTTAAATAAAGACAAAAACAAAACAGAAGATCAGGCAAAACAAGAAAAAGTAAGATCTAGCGCAAAGAAACATATAAAATACGCAGGATTAGCATTTGCAGGCTGTCTTGGACTAGCGACTCTTCTGGCTACAAAAGGCAAGAATTCAAAATCGCTTCAAAAAATAAGCGAAGCTATACTTACCCCGGGAAATAAAATTTTCCCTAAAAATGCAAAAAAAGCTGAAACTTTCAATAAATATTTCAGTTTGGACTTTGCTGATAATAACGGTAAATTAGGTTTATCAAGAGGTCAACTGACAGCATGCGTACTTGGCGGATTTTTAGGATACACAGGAGCTGCTAAAGATAGAGGAAAACAAAATTTATTAGAAGTATTATTCAGATTCCCACTAGTCGGTTTCTATGTAATTACAGGAAGCGAACTGTTTGAAAAAGGGTTCAAAACTATACTTAAAAAAGCTGATAAGTGCAAAGATGTAATCGGAAAAAATCTGGAAACACCTACTCTGAAAGATTTACCAGAGATTGCAGAGAAACTTGCAAAAACCAACGGCACAAGAGTAGAAGACGAATTTAAAAAGGTATTTAAACAAAAAGCACTCATATCAACTGTTCCATTTGCTTTCAGCATAGGTTTTATGGGTTTATTTGTCGCAGGGGTATCAAGATTCTTTACTCAATACAGATATAACCAAGAACAAAAAAAACAAATAGCCTCATCAGCTGTAAGTTTCGGCAAAACTAGTATAGAAGAATTTAAAGCAAAGATTAATAAAAAATAGATTGTAGAACAATATGATTTATCTTTGAACATGCTATAATTCCCTTGATAAAAATATAAAGGGGAAGTTATGTCAGCAAAGTTAGTATTAATGATTATCGGCGATTTTGTAGAAGATTACGAAACAATGGTTCCATACCAGATATTAACTATGTTTGGACATGCAGTATCAGTAGTGAGCCCAGGAAAAAAAGCCGGTGAGTCGGTCAAAACAGCAATACACGATTTTGAAGGCGATCAAACATACAGTGAAAAATTAGGTCATAACTTCACTCTGAATGCGACTTTTAGCGATATAAACCCTGAAGAATATGATGCATTAGTAATCCCTGGAGGAAGAGCGCCTGAGTTTTTAAGACTGAATGAAAAAGTCATAAAAATGGTCAAGCACTTTGCTAAAGCAAAAAAACCAATTGCAGCAATCTGTCATGGCCCTCAGATTTTAGCAACAGCAGACATATTACAACATAAGAAATGCACCGCATATCCTACTTTAAGGCCTGATATAGAACTAGCTGGCGGGCATTGGGTAAAAGAAAATTCTGACTACTCAAATGCTGTAACTTGCGAAAACGTAGTTACTGCACCTGCTTGGACAGCTCACCCAGAGTGGATGAAGCACTTTTTAAAACTTTTAGGTTCAAAATTTGAAGCCTAATTTAATCTGTTAAAATCTCAAAATAATTCTTATCAAACTTAATAAGCTTGTCATCTCTCATTTTGCAAAGCTCTCTTGACATTGCGCTTCTATCTACGCAGAGAAAATCAGCAAGCTCATTTCTATTAAATTGTATGTAAAACTTATTAGTACCAGAGTCTTTCATCACAGTTCTAAGGTATGTTAAAAGTTTTTCTCTTGTTGTCTTTTTGCCTAAAAGATCAATCTGAGAATTTAAAAGAATATTTTTCTTCGCTACAACCTTGAGCATATTTTGCACAAGCTGCTTGTGAAACCTGCAAGCATTTGAACACGTTGAAATAACCTTATCAAAAGGAATAAACAGAATCTCCGCATTAGAAGTAGCCATTACGCACACAGGGCTCTTCTCGATTCCTGCGCAAACTATTGCTTCTCCAAAAATATCATTCTCTCTTAGCTTTGAGATGATTATCTTATTACCGTTGACATCCTCTCTTATCACTTCAATATTACCTGACAGGACTATACCAATAGATGTCATTTTAGTTTGAAATGGAATAATAACTGAATTCTTTTTATATGATTTTGTATTTATTCCAAGACATTTCAATAAAGACAACATATCTTCTTCATTAATGCCCGAAAATAACTCAATATTTAACATATTCACTCCTAGTTGCAAATGCAACAGACTTTATTAAATAAGTTTAATACAATCAAGTAGAAAAGAAAACAAGTTGTAACAAAAATAAAAAAAAGGAGAAAACCATGAAAGAGATGTTTTGCTTTCAATGCGAACAAACAGCCGGCGGAAAAGGCTGCGAAGCTTCTATGGGCGTCTGCGGTAAAAAAGCAGATACGGCAAACTTACAAGATGAATTGACTCAATCTATTATAGAACTGGCATGTTCTGCCAAAGATCACACCCCAGAAATTGATAAACTTATTATTGACGGTCTTTTTGTAACTATTACAAACGTTAGTTTTGATAACCCGGCAATAACAGAATATACAAATAAAGTTAAAAAAGCACTTGAAGGATTAAACGCAGAAAAATATGATATGTCTTTGCTTTGGGATGGAAACGAAGACATCAGATCATTAAAGTCTCTTATCCTCTTCGGCTTAAAAGGCATGGCGGCATACGCTCATCACGCACAAGTTTTAGGATATGTAGATAAAGAAGTTAATGAGTTCTTCTACGAGGCTTTATGCGCGATAACAAAAGAACTTAGCGCAGAAGAATTGTTGGCTATCGTTTTAAAAACAGGCGAAATAAACTTAAAATGCATGGAATTGCTTGATGCAGCTAACACAGAAACTTATGG
>JAEZOG010000153.1 GCA_023414155.1 Cyanobacteria bacterium OH_CFB_184
GGTTTTTGGGTGGGGACCGATTCCATCTCTTGGGACGAAAGGGTTAGCAATAGCTACGCTTTTAACAAGGACAATAATGGGTTTAATTCTCTTATTCTATTGCATCAGACTTCTTAAATACAAAGAAATCATAAGATATGACTATCTTAAACAGCTTATGAGAATTGGCTATCCAATAGGAATAACACTGTTACTTGAATTTTTAGCATTTAATATCATCACATTTATGATTGGAAAAACAGCAGGAATACTAGCTGCAACACACAACATAATAAGCACTATAGCTTCATCAACATTTATGATTCCGCTTGCAGTATCTAACGCGATTGCGATAAAAGTCGGGTATTACAACGGTGCAAGAAATTACGAGAAGATAAAATCTTATGCTATCGCAGGGCTTGTTATGTCATCAGTCTTTATGGCAATGAGTTCAATGTTATTAGTACTTTTCCCATCAGAAATAATTAAAATATTTACTTCAAACAAAGAAATTTTAACTATCGGCGTACCAATAATGTATATAGCGGCGGTTTTTCAAATATCAGACGGATTCCAAGTCGCTGCCAGCGGAATTTTAAAAGGATTAAAGAAAACAAAAATCGTTTCTTTAACTATTCTGGCAGGATACTGGATTTTAGGAATACCACTTGGTTTTATACTTGCCTACAAATATAACTTTTTGTTGAAAGGGTTCTGGATAGGTTTAGCCGTATCGTTGTTTATTGTAAGCATATTCTTTGCCTTCATAATCAAAAACCAACTAAAAGTGGTTAAAGAAAAATATGCATAAAGCTTTATATTTCAATAAAAAAGAGCCGCTATCTAAAGCAGCTCTTTTTATAAATATTTTCTTATGCTAAATAGATTTCGGTTTCGAAGATATCGACAAACTCAGACTTGTTAACGTCAACTACGCCTTTATCAGTGATTTTTATTTCTGGAATAACAGACAATGATAAAAATGACATTGTCATAAACGGATCGATTAATTTGCATCCGATGGTTTTTGCAGCCTCTTTGAGTTCTCTGCATTTATTGATGACAAATTCAAAGTTCTCATTAGACATCAAGCCAGCGATTGGTAACGGCAATTTAGATAAGACAACGCCTTTATCTACAATAACCTTACCACCTTGAGATTTCACAAGCTCAACAGCTGCTTTATACATATCTTCATCGTTTGTACCGACAATAATCATATTGTGCGAATCGTGCGCAACGGTAGATGCTATAGCTCCAGACTTCAGTCCAAAGCCTTTTACAAAACCTTTTCCGATATTACCGCTTGCTCTATGTCTTTCAATAACGACAATTTTTAGAATATCATCTTCTAAGTTAGGTTCTGCATAGCCATCAACAACATTTACAAGGCCAAGCGCAGATTTAGTTACAAGCTGGTTTGGAATAACCTCTATAGTTCTAACTGCATCTGATTTTGCTTTTATTTTAAAGTCTTCATATTCTATCCACTTGACGTTTACAGAACCTCTAACTAATGGAAGTTGCGGTTTATCTTGTGTATCAATTAATTCACCATCTTTAGCAACAAGTTTTCCTGACTTAAATACCATTTTAGGTTTAAAATCGACTAAGTTATCGAATGCTAATATGTCTGCTTTATAGCCTGGCGCAATAGCTCCTAAGTTTTGGATTTTAAAATATTCAGCCGTATTAATACTTGCCATTTGAATAACTTTAATAGGATCAATACCCGCAGCCACACTTTTTCTGACCATATAATTGATATGTTCTAATAAATCAGTCGGATGTCTGTCATCAGTTACAAACATACATTTTCTTGTATTTTTTTCTTTTAAAACAGGAATAAGTGCATCAAGATCCTTAGCAGCAGAACCTTCTCTTATCATTATATACATACCTTGTCTTAATTTTTCGATAGCTTCATCCGGGTGAGTGCACTCGTGATCAGATGTTATACCTGAAGCTATATATGCGCAAAGGTCCTTACCTGTTAGGAATGGAGCGTGACCGTCTATACGCTTGTTTTTATCTTTTGCAAGTTTAATTTTTGACATTACCTCTTTATCACGGCTCAAAACACCAGGGAAATTCATCATCTCAGCTAATCCTAAAACCCAAGGACTATCAATTAATAAAGATAAATCGTACGTATTCAGCTCAAAGCCTGATGTTTCTGAACTTGTTGCAGGAACGCAAGATGGAAGCATTGTATAAACATCGATCGGAAGTTCTTTTACAGCCTCTTTCATAAAGCTTATTCCGTGCAGACCAAGCACGTTTGAAATTTCGTGCGGATCAATAATCAAAGTTGTTGTACCAGCTGGAACTACTGCTCTTGCAAACTCTGATGGCATAAGCATTGAGCTTTCAATATGAACGTGCCCGTCGATAAAACCAGGTGAAATATATGCACCATTAACATCGATTTCTTTTTCGCCTTCATAGCCAGAACCAACTCCTGCAATCACATCACCAACTATTGCGATGTCTGCTTTGTGTATTTCTTCTGATAAAACGTTAATAATATTTGCATTTTTAATAACTAAATCTGCTTTAACTTCGCCTTTTGCGACTTTTATGACTTCTTCCAGTTGCATAAGATATCCTTAATTTGTCTAAAACTCTTAACTAAATATTTTAACATAATAAGTTTTCAATAATATTTTTTTTGACAAAAATTTTATTATTAATTTTTATGAATAAGAATATTTAGTAAAAAATCAGGCTATGTATGGAAAACATCCTTTTTAAAAAATAAAGCTAGTTGGTGAATATATCTTTTTTTTATTTTTCCATATAATGTTTTTACAAATTTAAAGTTACTTACACTAGAGACTAGGACTTTACGATGAGAATTTCAACAAATCAATATTCTATTAATTATAGAAATAAAAACACATTAAAAGAACAAAACCCTACATTAATAAGGAATAACAAGCTTCAC
Organism: Cyanobacteria bacterium OH_CFB_184; assembly: GCA_023414155.1. Lineage (GTDB taxonomy): Bacteria > Cyanobacteriota > Vampirovibrionia > Gastranaerophilales > Gastranaerophilaceae > JAEZOG01. Next base: position 2,927 of record JAEZOG010000153.1, read on the forward strand.
GACGATCTTGAATTTGACATAATTGCAGACAAAATCAAATCAGAAAACTTGAAAAACCAGATGAACGTTAAGCTTTCCAAGCTCAAAAGAAATATAAACGACTTTATAAATAAACAATAAATATCCCTTTAATAGACAAAAAAAGGTAATTTCGCTAAAATTGTAAAGAAACAAATAAGGTTACAAAGTTGCGAAAAATAGAGATTTACGACACAACGTTAAGAGACGGAGCTCAATCTGAGGGGATAAACTTTTCTCCATCAGATAAACTTAAAATAATTAAATTATTAGATGAGCTTGGTGTTGAATACATTGAAGCGGGATGGCCTGGCGCAAATCCAAAAGATATTGAAGTTTTTGCAGAATTAAAAAACCTAAAACTTAATAACTCTAAAATAACTGCCTTTGGCTGTACAAGAAAGCCGAACATACAGCCCAAAGATGACAAAGTTCTAAATATGCTTCTTGATGCAGATACAGAAATAATTACTATTTTCGGTAAAACTTGGGATTTTCACGTAGAGCACGCACTATCTACAACACTGGAAGAAAACCTCAGAATGATTTCGGACAGTATCAAATATCTGATTTCTAAAAACAGAAAAGTTTTCTTTGATGCAGAACATTTCTTTGATGGCTATAAAAATAATAAAGAATATGCTCTAAAAGCAATTGAAACAGCCTGCTCAGCCGGTGCATCTCGCATAATACTTTGTGACACAAATGGTGGCTGTACAAATGGTGAAATATACAAAATCACTTCTGAAGTAATAAACACAATACCTGAGTGTAAAATCGGTATCCACACTCACAATGACGGAGATATGGCAGTCGCAAATTCAATAGCAGCAATTGATGCAGGGGCTATTCAAGTTCAAGGAACCATAAACGGTTATGGAGAAAGATGCGGTAATGCAAACCTATGCTCAATAATCCCTAATTTGCAACTAAAAAAAGGATATGAAGTTTTAGGTGAAAAAATAAAAAAACTTGTATACAT
>JAEZOG010000161.1 GCA_023414155.1 Cyanobacteria bacterium OH_CFB_184
TTACCTGCACCATCGTTTTCTTCTAAGTATCTCTTAGCGTTTTCAAAATCTGGTTTGAAACCATAATATTTTTCAATGCCTTCTGCAACATTAGGAATTTCTTCAATTAAAGATAGCTCGTAAACTGATTGAGCGTTATCTGTTACAGGACCGTAGCTGTCTACAGCGATTGTAACAGGACCCATTCCTAAGAAACCAAACGCAACAAGACCAAATGCGAATACAGATGAATAAACCATAACTGTTTCTGGGATGTGAATACTTGCTGCATATGCGATTCCCATTAGTAATACGATAACCATTCCGATCCAGAATGCTGAGAAGTTACCTGAAACAAGACCAGAAAGGATAGTTAATGAAGAACCACCTTCTCTTGAAGCAGTAACAACTTCTAGTGTATGTTTTGCTTTTGGACTTGTAAATATTTTAGTGAATTCTGGGATCAATGCAGCACCTAGAGTTCCGCAACTGATAATAATTGAAAGAACTAGCCATAAATTACCACCCATTGGTTCTAATAATTTATAACTTACTGCAAATGTCATTATGATTGACAAGATTGAAGTGATCCAAACAAGGTTTGTTAATGGAGCTTCAAAGTCAAGTTTTGGTTTGTTTGCGTATAATACTTTACTTAAGCCGTTGTTTAACCAGTAAGCAACAACTGAAGTGATGATCATTAAGAATCTCATTACAAAGATCCAAGTTAATAATACGATTTGGTGATCTTTGAATACACCTAACAAGATGAAACTTACAAGAGCAACACCAGTTACACCATATGTTTCAAATCCGTCAGCTGTAGGTCCTACAGAGTCACCTGCGTTATCACCTGTACAGTCAGCGATTACGCCAGGGTTTCTTGGATCATCTTCTTTAATACCGAATTGGATTTTCATTAAGTCTGAACCAATATCAGCGATTTTTGTGAAGATACCGCCGGCTACACCAAGTGCAGAAGCACCAAGAGATTCACCGATTGCAAAACCGATGAAACAAGCACCAGCTAAGTGACCAGGTACAAATAATAAGATAACAAGCATCATAATAAGCTCAACACTTACTAATAATACCCCGATGCTCATCCCAGCTTTAAGCGGAATGCTTAGAATATTTAGAGGTTTTCCTTCTAACGCAGCAAATGCTGTTCTTGCGTTAGCTAGTGTATTCATTCTGATACCGAACCATGCAACACCATATGAACCAAGGATACCAACTACTGACCAAGCCAGGATAGTCATTACACCTTTAACGCCCATTTGTTGTAGCACGCCAAAGTAGAACGCAATACATATCGCAATTAAAACTTCTAAAACAAGTAAGAATTTACCTTGTTGGATAAGGTATGTTTTACAAGTTTCAAAAATAAGGTTTCCTATTTCTGCCATTGATTGATGTGCTTTAAGCTTTTTAACATCAACAAAAGCTTTTAAGCCCCATAATAGACCTAATACGGAAACGACCATTCCTACAATCAATAACTTGAAGTAGAGTGGGTTTGCGCCTGCAATATCTGGAACTACCAGATTCGCCTCTCCAGCGAAAGCAGGAGCAGCAACGAAAGACAATGCAAAGAACGTTAGCAACATTGACTTCATTGACTTGAAGAATTTGTCTAGATAAGTCATTCTCTTCTCCTTTAACTATTCTATGATAACAGTTTAGTAACTGTTCTTTTTCTCCTAATAATATGTTAATTGTAAGTCTAATTTAGATATAAGGCAAGAAGTAAAACTACTTCTATTGAATGAATTTTCCTTTTGCTACTCGTTATAAGGCATACAAAGAAATCAGGTATTTACCTGATTTCTTTTAAAATTTTACAATTGTTTAATTATACGTTTGCGCCTGCTTGGGATTTGATTTTTGCAAGGGATTTTTTAGAACCGTCGTATTCTCTTGCAAGGTTCACAACAAAGTTGATTGATTCAACGTTTCTTGCTACTGCTTCTTTTAAGGAGATAACTTCGCCTAGTGAGCATTCTTTAATCTCGTCATCGTTGAGTGTTTTGTATAATTTTTTGAATTTTTCTTGTGTTTCAAAATCATATCCTGGCAGTTTCATCTTGAATCCATACCATTTGTGGAATTGGTGAGACATTATATATATGTCTACAGGTAAATCTCTTAGTAGAAATAATTCTTTTGTTTTGAATGAAAAATTAAACTTTTTCTCGACCAAAAAACCGATGAGCAGGTTTAAATAAAGAGCTTTAAATCCTTTTTGCGGCGTGATAAAGCCTTCTTCTTCGCCGATAAGTTTTAGGATGGTGTCTGCTTTAGAAGTTTTGTAGACTTTCGTTCCTTTTACTTGTACAAAATCAAGTAATTTCTCAGGTGTTTTTATGTTTCTTTTTATAAGTTCTTTAGCTCCAAGGTCGACTTTTTTCTTGTTTTCTTCAGTTTTTGAAGCAAGTTTTAAAGTACAGGCACTATTCATAGACGTTTTTGATGTCGAATTTGTAAACACCATATTTGTATAATTATTATACTTTGCCTTGTAATATTTGCTTTGAAAATCAAAAACTAATTCTAATAATTTATTCAATAAATTAGACATAAAATCTCCTACCTACATATATTAAAACATTTACTCGCAAAATATTGCTATTTTTATAGGATTTTATAAATAAATATATAATTTATAATGAGTCTTGTATTCTTAAGATTGGGAAAATTAAATTGTACAGTTATTATAAGAAATATGTTCCTTATTTATTTCTGTTGCCGGCATTGGTGATACTTTTGGTGTTTTTCTTTATTCCTTTTATAGAAACAATTGTACTTAGTTTTAAAGATTTTTCTCATGATATTTATAGTCCCACTTGGGTCGGGTTAGCCAATTATACTTCTTTGCTTAATTCAAAAGAATTTTACGAAGTTGTTATTAATACTTTTATATATTTAATCGGCGCCGTGCCTATTTTAGCAATTCTTCCTCTGATATTAGCAGTTCTTCTTAATCAAAAAATCAGAGGGGTTACATTGTATAAGGTGCTTATTTATTTGCCTGTAGTCATTTCTATTGTAGTTGTTGCTATTGCTTTTAAGTGGCTTTATGCTCAGCAGGGTATCTTGAATTATTTTATGGATTTATTGGGAATAAGTGCAATCGGGTGGCTGACAGATCCAAAGTTTGCTATTTATTCAGTAATTTTGGTTACTATATTTAAGGGTGTTGGGTATTATATGATGATATATTTATCAGCGTTGATGAGTGCACCTTCTGATTTGTATGAGGCAGCTAATGTCGATGGGGCTAATGTGCTTCAAAAGCATCTTACAGTTAGTATCCCGCATCTGATGCCGACAATAGCTCTTGTTACGACTATTTCATCAATATCAGCTTTGAAAGTTTTTGCTGAAATATATGTTATGACAAGAGGCGGCCCATTAAACTCAACAAAAACAATAGTTTATTATATTTATGAAAGAGCATTTGAAAATCTTGATTTGTCTGTTGCTTCAGCTGCATCTGTTATTTTGCTGTTGATAGTATTGGTTTTTTCTATAATCAATATTGTGTTCTTTGAAGGTAAAAGGTATCAGATGTGATTAGGAAGTTTTTAAAATCTTTAAGTATTCATTCAGTCTTGATAATCGTATCTGTGCTGTCAATTTTTCCTTTCCTCTGGCTAGTTTCAACTGCATTAAAAGGAAATAGCGAAAATATATTCCAGTATCCGCCTGTTTTTATCCCTCAGCATTTAACTTTTGAAAACTTTACCGGTGTATGGAAGCAAATACCTTTTATGCTTTATTTCTGGAACAGTATAGTCG
>JAEZOG010000162.1 GCA_023414155.1 Cyanobacteria bacterium OH_CFB_184
GTTTAACCTTGTTTAAATCATTAATTTTAAGTGAAAATCATTAATGATTAATATATTTCTTTTGAGTGATTTACCCCTTTTTAAAAATTCATTCCCTGTGTTTATATAAAGTATTTTGAGATTGAAAAATTGCCTTTTTTTCTAAAAAAAGTTATTTCTTTTTATTTTTGCCAAACAAAAAATACCCGAAACATCAATAGCTACAGGATAAAAAGGTCAGAAAGAAAATTTATGCTGGCTGAACTTGAGGAGGCATTTCTTTTGCATTTTTATACATTTCGATAACTTCTTTCCAGCTATCGACGAATTCAACCTCATCTTTTAAGACTTCTTTTGGGAGGCCGGCATGGTGAATAAGAGGAATCAACTCATCTGCTGCCCATTTTATAGGTTCTGATTTATTATCATCTGTATCATTACAAATAAATATTAACTTACCTTCTGGAGATTTCTCAGCACCTATTACGGTTATTTCATGCCCATTTATCACTCTGTTTTGATCATCAAATTGAGTATAACCGATAATTACGTTATTGTTTGTTTTTAAAGCATCAAGCAAGTGCTTTTGAACAGTCTGCTGGTCGCATTCATACCCGGTTAATGTACCTTGATCATCCAAAATCTGGTAAGTAACAGAAACTTTTGGTTTACCCTGAGCTATTTCTTCAGTGAAGTTTTTCTCAATATCAGTTAAACCTTTGTTATCAGGGTTGTATTTTCCAGTTCTTGTATCAGTTAAAGAGTCATAGGTGTTTTGAGATCCAATATTCATAAGAGTAGATTGCATTAGAACATCCACTAAAGAACGCTCACCTGGATCTTTAAAAGAGTTTTGGATTCTTGCTCTAATAATTGCATTTCTATCAGGCTCAAGTTTAACTTCAACGTCTTCCCAATTATTAATCTTATATTTCATATTAAACTCATTTAGCATCCAAATAGCATCTACAAAATTTGGAGAAATATCAGTCAACTTAAGTTTCTTTGTAACTGAATATTTTTCAGAAGATAAGCCCTCTGCCATTCTTGCAAACTCAGCAGGCATTTTGCTTGCCAGATTAAACTCTATGCTTGTTGCAACGCAACTTGCCGATCTGACGTTCAAGTCTTCCGGGGTAATCTGCTTTGGTTTAACATAATCCATTATTTCTCTAGTGATATTCTCAGGTACATCACCAAACTCTTGAGTTATCGTGTAAGGGTTTGCGATTGCTACAATAGTTTCTTTTAAAAGATTTTTAGGCGTTAAGCCTTGAATTCTAGGTTCATTAGCCATTTTGTACAAGTTATCTAAAACAGTACTTTTATCATTGGAATTTGAGTCCAATAAAACTCCTGTTTTCAATAATCCGTTTAGCAATGCTTTCGATTGAGAATCCAGCTTCTTTGCAATAGCATTGTATTTTTCTTGCTCTGCAGGGGTCTGCAAAGTAGCACTAAATGAAGGGTTGTAAGCTCTAATATTTGCAGCAGAATAATTTGCTAACTGAGGAGCAGTAGCATATGATGAAGTAACTGCTTTACTAGATTGAGTTTTAGGTTCTAGCGCAGTTCTATTCACAGTATTAAAATTAGCTAATTGAAGTATGTTCATATTTAAGCGTTACTTACCCCTTATTATTTTTAAAACCCAAAAGTGATTAAAATTGCTTAAATTTAGAGCTATAAAAGAATACAAATAAAGAATCTCTATTATTTATTGATTATAGCAAGATTTTAGGATTTGTCTTTTATTACAATTTGTAACAAAAAGATAACTTGTTGAAATCAGGACTGTTTATTTGTTTTTTAGAATATATAAGGTGTATATACAAAGGAGATAAAATGGCGACTTTTTCAGTCACAAGATCTGCAAATGGCCAAGTAGTAATATCACTCAAAAACGTTGAAGACTATAATGTAAACGGATTGGGAAAAATGAAAGGCGACGCCAAGTTTTCTATGGGTCACACAAAAGGCTCAAATGAAACTATCCTTCAAATGGGTCAAACATCAGACGCAGGAAGCTTAGTTTTTGAAGCCTCTGATGCGGATAATAACTTGGAATTTTTCGGAAAAAATCTTGATGTAAGCATTAAAAACAAAGAAACTGACCCTTATAACATAAGCTGGAAAGCAGATGACAGTAAGTTTGATTCATCAAAATCAAAATCAACAGTTATTTTTCAAGCAGATGAAGAAAGCTCTAACAACCTGATAAAAATGGGCGCAAGCAACTCTAAAATAAGTAAGTTCGACAATTTAATTTTAGATAACGGTCAAAACAATATCTATACAATGGACGCAGAAACTACAACACGTGTTGAAACAGGAGCTGCAAGTAAAGGAGCTGCTGTTATAGCCGGAAACGGTGCAAATGAATTTTATCTAAGCGGTGATTTAGGCACATTTATCGGTGGAAGTGGTTCTGATACATTCATTACAGATAAAGCAACCGCTAAAAAGAATATGATGCTTGGTAAAGCTGGAGCAGATGCAATAGCTGACTATGGTGAAAATTCACTATTCATAGGCGGCAGTGGCGTTGATACAGCTTATATATACGGCAAATACGGCATAGCAAACCTTGGATTCAATGAAGTAGGAAACTTTACTTTCGGTAATGGATCTTATCAAAGTAGTGTCTTTACCGGTGAAAGCCAAACAGATGCAGACGGCAAGATTTATAAATATGCTGATATTCTAAAACTACGTGGATGGACACTAGATGGATATCTTTCAGAATCAGGTATAGATAATAATCCTTATTACAGCCTGATAAAAAAAGAAGTTGAGGAGTCGTTGGGATAACGAAAACAGAGCACCGATAAGGTGCTCTATTTATTATAAAAATTTTGTTGGATTTAGTTTGAATTTTTTCTTTATAATTGAATCGCATTTCTTAAGAATATTTTTTTCAAACTCCTTACCTGAAGAAGATTTGTAAAAAGATTTGTCGTACAAATCAACGTTATCGTATGGAAGCTTTAACTTTAAGACATTTACCTGAGGTAACGGCTCTTTTACAATATCAATTGTATCTATAACCAAAAGTTCAAATGTCTTATTATCTCTTTTTTCTTTTAAAGCCAAATACAGATTGTTAACATCTTCACCGACTGATGGTGTTTTTAAAAATTGAACAAATAAAATAGGCTTTTCAGACTTTAATAGTGCATTAAAATGTTCAATTCTTTTAGTGTATTTTTTTATTAAAAGATCTTTATCATTAGGTCCAAAGCTTGTTTCGTGGCTGAAATTTACCTTGTAAAAATTATCCCAACAATTAATATTATCTATATATCTTAAGTCAGAGAAAAATCCTTCAAAATTATTTTTGATGAATTCGGTTATAAAAACAGCTTCGTGCACCCAAACCAAGTCAAAAGGCAGGGTTTTTTCTCCTTGAGCTTTTGTTCTTTTATATTTTTTTCTTGTAAAAATTGTCTTTGGATAGCAGCTTGCACCAAGGGAAACAATCTCATACTGAGGGTTGCATGACTTGTTATATTTTTCTTTTAGTCTTGCGTATACTTCTTTGTTTAAAAAAAGTTTAAATATTCTAAAGAAAAACTTAGGAGTCTTACCCAACAATTTTGTTTCGTCCTTCTTTTAGACCTCTGGCTCTATCATATAGTTCCCAGCGCATTCCAAGCTGTTCTGCGCGTTTAATGACATAATCAACAAGATAGGTGTAGAATTCTGAAATTGTCGAACGATTGTTTTTATACCAAACATCTTCAATATCTAGAGCGAGCCATTTTCCGCCTACAGCTACTGTTTGCTGTATCCATTTTTCGATTTCTTCTACATTATCGTTTACATTTGGAATGATTATGTATTTTGATGTCATCAATCCGTGGCCTTCTTTATTTGCATCTGCATATCGTTTTAGATTTTCGACGACCTGATTATATTGATCAACATTTTTAATTTTTTTGTATACTTCAGGGCTACCTGAATCGATTGAAATTACTACATTCAAGCGTCCTTCCTGAATAGCTCTTTCAATTGCAGGGCTGAATTTTATGCCTGAAGAATGGATTCTCATATTATAAAAACCATTATCACGAAGAATATCTATTAATTCTTCAAAATCTTCATAAATAGTAGGCTCTCCACCACCAAAAGAAACTTCGCCGCCCGGTCTTAAGATTTTTCTTTCAATCATATCTTTTATCACGGGAACAACATTAAAAGGAGTGATTTTACTGTAAAATTCTCTATTTTGAACAGCATAACAATAAGAACACTTACTATTGCACAATAC
>JAEZOG010000222.1 GCA_023414155.1 Cyanobacteria bacterium OH_CFB_184
GTTATATTGTATTAGATTTTATTAATTTGCTATTTGGAAACGGATATGGATCAGTGGTTTAAAGATGCTATTATTTATGAAGTTCACGTAAAATCATTTTTTGATAAAAACAAAGATGGAATTGGTGACTTTAAAGGTCTTACAGAAAAACTGGACTACTTAAAAGATCTTGGGATTAACACTATTTGGCTGCTTCCATTTTTCCAATCACCACAAAGAGATGATGGCTATGATATATCAGACTATTACACAATCAACCCTGATTATGGAACGCTTCAGGATTTTAAAAAATTCATCAAAGAATGTAAAAAAAGAAACATAAAAACGATAATCGAGCTTGTTGTAAATCACGTTTCAGATCAGCATTACTGGTTTCAAGATGCAATCAAGAACGGTAAAAACAGCAAATATTGGGACTTTTTTATCTGGAGTGACACACAGGAAAAATTCAAAGATACCAGAATCATTTTTAGCGATACTGAAAAATCCAATTGGGCATGGCAACCGGATGTTAAAAAATTCTATTGGCATCGCTTCTTCTCAACTCAGCCCGACTTAAATCACAATAATCCAAATGTTGTAAGAAAAATAAATAAAATAATTAAATACTGGGGAGATCTTGGCGTTGATGGTTTTAGGCTGGATGCTATTCCTTATTTATGTGTAAAAGAAGGAACTTCAAATGAAAACTTGCCTGAAACACATAATGTTATAAAAATATGGAGAAAATATTTAGACAGTAAATATGAAGATAAGATATTTTTAGCTGAAGCAAATCAATGGCCTGAAGATGTAGCAAAATACTTTGGAAACGGCGATGAATGTCATATGGCATACAATTTTCCGCTGATGCCTAGGCTTTTTATTGCAATAAGAAGAGAAACAAGAAAACCAATAGTTGAAATTATGGAAAACTTGCCTGAGATACCTGAGAATTGTCAGTGGGCAATTTTTTTGCGTAATCACGATGAATTAACACTAGAAATGGTGACTGATGAGGAGCGTGATTATATGTATAGAGAATATGCCAAAGATCCTAAAATGCGCTTAAATCTTGGAATTAGAAGAAGATTAGCACCGCTTGTTGAAAATAGCAGACGAATAATAGAAATTTTAAACTCAATTTTATTCTCATTCCCGGGTTCACCGATAGTTTACTACGGAGATGAAATAGGAATGGGGGATAACATATATCTTGGGGACAGAAATGGCGTAAGAACCCCAATGCAATGGTCTCCTGATAGGAATGCGGGTTTTTCACAGGCTATTCCACACCAGCTTTATTTGCCATTAATAATGGATCCAGTTTACGGATACCAATCTATAAATGTTGAAAACCGAAACAGCCAACCATCTTCGCTACTTAATTTTATGAAGAAAATAATCTCCGTAAGAAAAAAATACAAAGCATTCAGCAGAGGTACGATAGAATTTATAAAGCCAAAAAACCAAAAAATATTAGCTTACATAAGAGCTTATGAAGATCAACAGATTTTATGCATAGTTAATCTTGCAAAAACTGCTGAACTTTTTGAATTTGACTTAAGCAAATTTGACGGTAATTATCTAGTTGAAATGTTCGGGCAAACTGAATTCCCTAAAATCGAAGATCAAAAATACGTATTTATGATGCAACCGCATTCGTTTTTTTGGTTCGAAATAAAAAACTCTCAAGATAAAAACGAACAAATAGCTACAAAAAACTAGACATCTGACTAGAAATCCCTCTCCAGTCAGCGTATAAACCCTATCTTTATCTGTATTATATTATTTTTTGAGCGGTTAAATATCTAATTTTATATAAAGAAAGTATTTGTCGATATGCACTATGGCAACTCACGAGCATACGGAATTAAGTTTTTGAGCAAGAAAAAAGCAAACTTTTCATTTTGGGCACCTGATGCAAAAAATGTAAAATTATACATCCAAAATAAAGACAATACTTATTCAGAATTTGAGATGGAAAGAGATGAAAATAGCGTTTACAAAGCAACTGTAAATAATGTTGAAAAAAATTCTTTATACTTTTATAAAATCGATGACTCTTTTTCTGTTCCAGACCCTGCTTCGAACTATCAACCTTTTGACGTTTTTGGGCCAAGCCAAATAATCGATCACAATAAATTCGACTGGGAAAACGATCACAAATGGAAGGGAATTGAATGGAAAGACTCAATTATATACGAGATACACATCGGAACCTTCACAAAAGAAGGCACATTTAAAGCGGTAGAACAAAAACTAGATTACTTAAAGGATTTAGGTATAAGCGCAATTGAATTAATGCCGATTGGAGATTTCCCAGGTAATAGAAACTGGGGATATGATGGTGTTTTAATATATGCTCCTGATAGTTCTTACGGCACGCCTGATGAGCTGAAATCACTAATCAAAACAGCACATAAAAAGGGAATGGCAGTCTATTTAGACGTTGTTTATAATCACTTTGGACCTGATGGAAACTTTTTATATACCTACGCTAAATCAAAATTTTTTAGCGATAAACACATAACTCCATGGGGAGATGGGATTAATTTTGAAAACAAATATGTAAGAAACTTTTTCATAAATAATGCAATATTTTGGCTGACAGAATACCACTTCGACGGACTTAGATTCGATGCAGCACACGCTATTTATGATGATATAAAACCTGATATCTTAACTGAGATATCTGAAAAAGTAAGAAAAAAAATCGGTGACAAAAGAAAAATTCATTTGATACTCGAAAATGACGATAACTGCACAAGATACTTAGATACAACTAAAAAAGGATACTATGATGCACAATGGAACGATGATTTTCATCATTGTGCGCACATCTTTTTGACAGGCGAAAAAGACTCATACTACAAAGATTACACATCAGAAGAAACAGGTAAATCAACCGCATACTATATGGCTAGAACACTTGCTGAAGGTTTTGCATATCAAGGCGAAAAATCGATATACAGAAACGGTGCAAAAAGGGGAAATATTTCTAAAGGTTTATCTCCTATAAGATTTATTGATTTTATACAAAACCACGATCAAGTCGGAAATAGG
>JAEZOG010000230.1 GCA_023414155.1 Cyanobacteria bacterium OH_CFB_184
ACACAGGCTCTTTAGCTCTTGGCGGTATGCTAGGAACACTAGCAGTGATGGGTAAATTTGAATTGTGGCTTATTCCTATCGGTTTAATTTTCTTGATAGAAACTTTATCTGTCATATTGCAAGTTGCAAGCTTTAAGCTTATAGGCAAAAGGATTTTTAAGATGAGTCCTATACATCACCATTTTGAGCTTTGCGGTTGGAAAGAAACAAAAATCGTCAGAATTTTTACTTTGATAACTACCATATCGTGTGTTTTAGCAGTAATATTATTTTGGAAAACATTTGCAGGCTAATTTGATATGAAAAGAAAATGGATCGATAAAAAAGTTTTAATTTTAGGCCTTTCAAGAAGCGGTATCTCAGCAGCCAAATTTTTAAATTCAAAAGGTGCAGAGTGCTTTATCACTGAGTTTAAACCAGCTACAGAAAAGGATTTAGAAACAATAAAAGAACTTGAGCGTCTGGGTATAAAAGTTGAAACCGGAGGCCACAGCGATGAATTTATTAATGATTCATATATTGCAGTCACCAGCCCGGGGATCCCTCCTCATGCGCCGATTTTTAAAAGATTAGAAGAGAATAAAATATCTGTTACAAGTGAAGTTGAACTCGCTTATTTAGAAACAGTTACGCCATTTGTTGCTATTACAGGAACGAACGGAAAAACTACAACAACTTCATTAATTTCTCATATTTTAAACAGTGAATTTATAGCGCCAGAATGTGGAAATATTGGCGTCCCTCCAACATCGTTAATCGATAACAAAAATGATTATTTAGTGTGTGAGATGAGCTCTTATCAAACAGAAATGAGCCCGACTTTTAGACCTCAAATTGCTTGTTTCCTTAATTTTACGCCAGATCATATTGATTGGCACAATGGGTTAGAGAATTATTTCAATGCAAAAGCTAAGATATTTGCTGATTACAAGCAACCTGCTTTTTCTATATTTAATGCTTTAGATGAAAAAGTTTTTGAATTCGGCTCAAATTACAGCGGCGAAAAATATTTCTTCGGAAAAGAATTTGAAAAAAACTGCGCTTACATAAAAAATGAAGCTATATATTTTAAGAAATCAATTGAAGAAGAAATTATCAAGCTATCTGATGTCCCTCTTGTAGGCGAGCATAACTACCAAAACATTATGTGTGCTGTTATTGTTGCAAAAATAATCGGGCTTGAAAATGAAAAAATTGCTGAACAAATAAAATCTTTTAAAGCTGTAGAACACAGAATAGAGTTCGTTGCAAATGTCACGGGGAAAGATTTTTATAATGATTCGAAAGCTACTAATCCAGAAGCTTCGATCTTTGCAATAAAATCCTTTGAAAACAAGTCACTTACATTAATTGCTGGTGGAAGAGATAAAAATACTGATTTAACAGAATTTTGCAATATGATAAATAATCACGTCAATCATGTTATATTAATTGGTGAAGCAGCTCAAAGGTTTAATCAAGAGTTAGAAAAAATAAATTATCATAACGTTATTTTTGCTAATTCATTGCAAGAAGCCGTAGATAAAGCATTAGAGCTTGATAATCAGGTGGTTCTTTTGTCGCCGGCATGTGCAAGTTTTGATATGTTTGAGAATTATGAGAAACGTGGAGAGGTCTTTAAAGAATATGTCTCATCGAAGATATAGAAGAGATCAGGTAACAGCTAATGATTCTGTTATAATATCCCCTCCAGATACAACGATTATAATTGTTGTAGCGTTTTTGGTAGTAATCGGTTTGATGGCTATATTTTCTGCTGGTGCTCCAAAGTGTATTATGATGGGTGAAAACCCTGCATCTTTTGCTCTAAAGCAATTGGTATCGGTCATTGCAGGTGCATTTGGCATGAGCTATTTTATGAAATATGATTACAAAAAACTCAGTCATTGGGCGGTGCCTTTTGCCTGGTTTGTTATAATCATGCTTGCAATAGTTGATTTTACGCCTCTTGGAGTTTCTGTTAATGGAGCTAAAAGATGGATGATGATTGGTCCATTGCAATTTCAGCCTTCAGAGATGACCAAGCCAGCCGTCATTTTGTTGTTGGCGAATGCTTTTCATCGCGATGCTGTTGTTTTTTCAGAACATAAAATAATGCGTTATTTTGTCCCTATTTTAGTTATGGTTTTTCTTGTTTTTAAACAGCCAAACTTGAGTATGGTAATCTTGCTTGGAATAGTTAGTGTCATAACGTATTTAAACGCCGGCGGGTCTATTAAGATGTTCTTCACTATGATGAGTGTTGCAGTAGTTGGCCTGATTACTTTTATAAAGCCTTATCAGTTAAGTCGTATTAAAATATGGCAAAACCCTGAAATTGATCCATATGGTGCAGGATATAATATCATTCAGTCTTTGTTAGCATTCGCTGCAGGAGGGTTATGGGGTGTCGGCTATGGAAACTCTAAGCAAAAACTTGCTTGGCTTCCAGAGGGGCATACCGATTTTATTTTTGCAGTTATCGCTGAAGAACTCGGTTTTCTCGGGTGTGTATTAGTTATCGGGCTGTTTTTAACTTTCTTACAAAGAGGATTAATAGTTTCTTCAAGGTGCAGCAATATGTTTGGAAAGTTATTGGCTTCTGGCATAACGTTTTCGATTTGTGTGCAGGCCTTTATAAACATGAGCGTTTCAAGCTCTTTATTCCCTGCAACAGGTGTTCCTTTGCCATTTATCAGTTATGGAGGAACATCATTACTAATATCTATGTGCATGGTAGGGGTTCTTTTAAATATTTCTAAAAAACGAATTAGAAAGATCAAAGCAAATGAAGCAAGAACAAGGTAAAAAAAAGACATATTTCATCTCTGGTGGTGGTACCGGTGGGCATATTTACCCAGCAATTACTATTGCCGATGAGTTGATTAAACATGAAGATACCGAAAAAATCTTTTTTATAGGTAACCCTAACAACCTTGAACGAGAAATAGTTGCTTCAAGAGAAGGTATAGAGTTCCTTCCTGTCAACGTTGCAGGCATGCCAAGAAAGTTTAGTTTGGGGTTTGTTAAGTGGGTTTTTGATTTAGAAATTGCCATTTGGAAATGTCTGTATTACATATTGAAGTACCGTCCTAATGCTGTTTTTACCACAGGGGGGTATGTTAGTGCTCCAATTGCATTTGCTTCTATAATTTTAAAAACTCCATTTATGATCCATGATTGTGATGCTCACCCCGGGCTTGTATCTCAGCAAGTGGCTCCTTTTGCAAAGTGCGTTTCTGTTGCATTTGAGAGTTCTACAAAAATTTTAAATGCCGACAAGATAGTCTGTAATGGCAACCCGATAAGAAAAACTTTTCAAAACCTTTCTAAAGATGAAGCAAGAGCTAGCTTGAATTTGAAGGATAAATTCACCGTTTTGGCTATGGGCGGTTCTCAAGGTGCGATGACTATAAATAAAGCCATGGTTGAAGCTTCTCAAGAACTGGCAGAAGAATTAGATGTTCAGGTAGTAATTCAAACAGGTAGAAAGAATTACGATGAAGTAATTAAACTATATGAGCAATATTTTCCTAATTATATTGAAAATTCTAATATTTTGGTTCAGCCATATTTTGATGAAATGTCATATCCCTTAAAAGCAGCTGATGTAGTGATTGCAAGAGCTGGATCAGTCAGCCTTTCTGAAATTAATGCCTGCGGATTGCCTTCTATACTTGTCCCATACCCTCATGCAGCGGCAGATCATCAGAGAAAAAATGCGCGTGAAATGTGCGAAAAAAATGCTGCTTTGTATGTTGAAGATGCAGATTGTAATAGAGATGTTGTTTTAGAAAAAATTAAATCTTTAATTAATGATCCTCAAATGCTTTTAAATATGCAAGAAGCGAGTGTTTCTCTATCAAAATCAAACGCTTCAGAAAATATTGTTAATCAATTAAAAAAAATAATAAAATGAGTAAACTATATTTAAAAGCCATAGAAACACTTACGTCTAAGGGTAAATTTCATATTTGCTTAGGATTAGACAGGATTTCTAAAGTGTTGGAATTGTTGGACAATCCTCAAGAAAAAATAAAAATTATCCATGTTGCAGGCACCAACGGGAAAGGCTCAGTTTGCGCGATGCTGTCTTCTGTTTTGAAAACAGCTGGCTATAAAACAGGCATGTATACAAGCCCTCATTTGTTTGACTATAATGAGCGAATAAAAATAGATAATATTGATATCCCCCAAGATGATTTTGCCAAATATGTTTTAGATATTTGTTCTTTAGCAGATGAAAATTCAATTCACTTAACTGAATTTGAAATTTTAACAGCTTGCGCTTATAAGTATTTTTTTGATAAAAAGGTTGATATTGCCGTGATTGAAACTGGATTAGGCGGCAGGCTGGATGCAACTAATGTTATAAAGTCTAATCTTTTATCAATTATTACTTCTATCTCAATTGACCATGCTGACAGATTAGGTGATACCATTGACCAGATTGCAAGAGAGAAAGCTGGAATAGTTAAAGAGAGTTGTTCGCTTGTTATTTCGCCTGATAACTACGGCTATGGCACTATAAAAAAAGCTATAGAGCATTTAAGCATAAATCTGATTAACCCAAGTGCAACTATTGAGCTAAAATTTGAAAAAGGCGTTAATTACGCTTTTATAGACGGGAAAAGACTTGAGTTTCCCCTGTTAGGTTTGTGCCAGAAAGAAAACTTACGATTAGTTGTTGAGGCAGTCAGGTTTTTAAAGCAGATAGGATATAAAATTAGTGATGAACAGCTTTTTGATGGATTAAAAGAGGTAAAATGGCCTGCAAGAATGCAATATATAAAAGAAAAAAATATTCTAATTGATGGAGCGCATAATCTTGATGGAGCAAAAAAGTTAATCGAAAGTATAGAATATTATTTTCCTGATGAAAAAAGAATATGGATATATGGTTCATTAAATACGAAAGATTATGTAAAAATAACAGACACATTATTCAGAGAGGGTGATGAGGTCTATATTTGCGAATTTAACAATAAAAATTCAATAAAATTTGAGGATATAAAACTTAACAAGAATATAATCCTGGACAAGATAAATATATCCAAAGCGGAAAATATGTTAAATTATTATCAACCAAAATGCCTTAAGATAATATCAGGATCTTTTTATATGATTGGAGAATTTTTCAATAGTCTGAAAACGTAAGCCTTTTACTACAAAAAGATTGCCTAACTGGATAATACATGTTAATCATTTAATGCTTACTATTAGTATTAGAATAAGAAAGCAAATTAAATAGATTAAATAAAATTAGTTAGTATATTGGAGGCA
>JAEZOG010000232.1 GCA_023414155.1 Cyanobacteria bacterium OH_CFB_184
GCTTTATTATGCTTGCAACACTTATCTCATCGTTGGGTTCTCTAAACGGAGAGTCAGCAAGCACGTAGAAATTAGCTGTTTTATATTGTTCTAAAGTCGCAAAGAAAAATTCATTATCTGCTCTATCTAAATTCTCAACGACATATTTTATGTCATTTACAGGATTAAGATCCAAAAACGCAGTAACATCTCCCAGATGCATATTAAAATCTACTAAAACGACTTTTTCTTTGGTCAAATCCGCAATTTCTTTTGCCAGATTAACAGCGACAGTTGTTTTTCCAAGCCCGCCTTTATTTGAAAAAGTAGAAATAATCTTGCTTTTATCACTTACTGATTTAATTGAATAATAATCAGATGTTATTTTCGTCAGAGTATTAATCAACTCATCTTTTATAATTGGCTTTGCCAAAAATTCTTTTGCGCCATTTCTTAATGCTTCGACTATAAAATTAGTATTCAAATTATAAGAAATAAGCAAGAATTTATAATTGCTGTTTTCTAAAGATAACTTGTTTATAATAGATAAATATTCTTTATCTTTGTCTGAAACATCAACAATAAAAATGCTCAAGCCATCAAAATCATTTGATTCTAAAGCTTCCGTGATATCAGAAAACTTCTTGATTTCATCAATGAAATCAAGAGGATCGATATAACTTCCGATTAGGGTTTTTGAGACCTCTTCTGTGTCGATAAGAATTATTTTTGCATTGCCGTTATTATCCATAGATTTCATTTTACTATACTCAAGGGCATTTTGGCTATAGTTTAACAAAGACTGGAAAACACTTCAAAATTTGTTTTAGAAAATCCTCTATATGTATCGTTTAAAAGCTATTGATAAGATTTATAATTCATATTGTATAATTGTGAGTTTTTATTGATGCAAAAAGTACCAATAGAAGAATTAGTTGAAAATAAGGTTTTGGCATACAATCTTTATGATGTAAATGGCGAAAAACTATTTGATGCCGGAGATGTTTTAACTCCGGGAAAATTAATGCAGCTTCAACAAGTCGATGAAATATACAAAGATGAAATTGAAATAAAAGAACAAGAAGAAGCTGCCGCTAAAAAACTTGCAGAAGAAACCATCACAAGCTCATCACATATCGTTACTGACGATTTTGAAATGAATTCTATTGACGAAGAAACCACTTACACACTAGATGATATGGATATTTCTTCGTTCAAAGGCGCTTTAAACCGAAATGCAAAAATGGATCCTGATATGCAGATGAAATTTAAAGCTTTTCACATTTATGCTCTAAATTCATTAAACACAAAAAGCTCAAGTGACATTATGCAGATATATTCTCATCTAAGAGAAAAAATCGTTTCTGATATTGTTTTAAAAAGTGAAAAAGTCCATTATTTTTCTCAACTGAAACTAATCGGAGAATACAAAAAGTGCCACGCATTAAATGTTGCTATTTTGAGCGGTGTCCTTGCCTCAAGAATGGGCGTAAGCGAACCAATTATGGCAGATATAGTCCTTGGTGCATTACTTCATGATATAGGCAAATCAAAAATCCCAACAACAATTTTAGAATCACACACGCTTACAGATAAAGAACAAAAAATTCTACAAACACACACTAAAATCGGGTATAAAATTTTAAAAGAAGAAATGCTTTTACCTGAAAATATCGCAAAAATTGCTCTTGAACACCACGAAAACAGTAATGGTTCAGGATACCCATACGGGAAATCTGGAGATTTCATCGGGGTAGAAAGCAGAATTGTATCTGTGTGCAACCATTTCGACAATCTGATTTCAAATAAAACCGCTATAAAAATCCACAATTGCCACGAGGCACTAAAAATTATGCTCGAACTCGGTTCTAAAAAGTTTGCGGCAGATGCACTCTATACTTTTGTTCATATGTTCAGTTATAATGACATAGAATCGTTAGAGGATATGACAGTTTAATGAAAGCAATAATTATCGGTGGGGGATTGGCAGGCTCTGAAGCAGCGCTTCAACTTGCTAAAGAAGGTATTGACGTTGATTTGCACGAAATGAGACCTGAAGTTCAAACGGGCGCTCATAAAACATCTAAAATGGCAGAATTTGTCTGCTCAAACAGTTTAGGTTCTTTAGATAAAACAAGTGCAAGCGGACTTTTGAAAAAAGAAGTGGAGGTTTTAGGCTCTTTTCTTATAGAAACAGCTCTTGAATCTCAAGTACCTGCAGGAAACGCTCTTGCTATCGATAGAGAAGCTTTTTCTGAAAAAATAACAAAGCTGATTGAAGAAAATCCAAAAATAAATGTTATAAGAAAAGAATTAAAAGAAATCCCAAATGATGTTCCAGTTCTAATCGCTTCAGGACCATTAACCTCTCCTGATTTATCAGAAAAATTAAGAGAATTTACAGGCGAAAATCACCTCTACTTCTTTGATGCAATCGCACCGATTGTCGAAAAAGACAGCATAGATTTTGACAAAGCTTTTTATATGAACAGATACGAAAAAGGCGATGATGATTACATAAATTGCCCGATGAACAAAGAAGAATATGAGAAGTTTTATCAAATATTGACTTCAAGTGAAAAAATTGAACTTAAAGAATTTGAAAAAGATGCTAAGTTCTTTGAATCATGCCTGCCTATTGAAGTTATAGCTTCAAGAGGAGTAGATACTTTAAGATTTGGGCCGATGAAGCCTGTTGGTCTTGTGGATAGAAGAACAAATACAGAAAACTATGCTGTAGTTCAGCTTAGACAAGATAATAAAGCGGCAACTCTATATAATCTTGTTGGGTTTCAAACTAACCTTAAATGGCCGGCTCAAAAAGAGTTGATTCAATCGATACCTGGGTTAGAGAACGCTAATATCGTAAAATACGGAGTTATGCACAGAAATACCTTTATAAATAGCCCAAAAATACTCAACCCGACTCTTCAAACAAGAAAAAATCCAAATATCTTTTTTGCAGGTCAAATCACAGGCACAGAAGGTTACACCGAATCAATCGCAACAGGACTGTTAGCAGGTAAAAACCTTGCAAAACATATTTTAAACAAACCTCTTATAAACCTTCCTCAAGAAACAATGCTTGGCGCGTTAGTTAATTATATTTCTTTTGAAGGCCATAAATCATTTCAACCAATAAACTCAAATTGGGGGATTATTGCAGAAATGGAGATGGATAGAAAAACCAGAAAAAATAAAAAATTAAAAAATGAACTGCTCTCTAATAGAGCAATACAAAAAATAAATAGAGTTGAACTATAAAAGTAAAACTCCATTTATTTTAAACAGATTTAATAGTTATTTTATACAGATTTTATAATCTCTTGTAAAAGTTTCTGGAATCTATCTTTAACTCTATCAGCGGTTTCGATAACTTCACTATGACATAATGCAGTATCACTAACTCCAGATGCATAATTTGTCAAACAGCTTATACCTAGAACTTTAATACCGCAATAGTTTGCAACGATAGCTTCTGGCGCGGTAGACATACCAACAGCGTCTGATCCTAACAATTGAAGCATTTTTATTTCTGCAGGAGTTTCATAACTTGGACCAGTAACTGCAGCATAGACGCCTTCTTTGATGTCAAACCCTATTTCTGCTGCTTTTGATCTTGCGATTGCTCTTAGATCTTTGTTATAAACATCACTCATATCAGGGAATCTTGGACCTAATTCATCATCATTTATTCCGATTAAAGGATTTGTTCCCATAAAATTGATATGGTCTTTAATAATCATCAAGTCTCCAGGCTGCATCTCTTTATTTGTAGCTCCTGCTGCGTTAGTTACTATAAGTGTTTTTACACCCAATTTTTTCATAACTTTAACAGGATAAGTAACAGTTTGCATAGAATGACCTTCATAAAAATGGTATCTTCCCTGCATCATGACAACATTCTTGCCGTCTATATTTGCAAAGACAAGCTGCCCCTTATGGCCTTCAACATTTGATTTTTGAAATCCAGGAATATCATTGTACGAAATTTTTACAGAATCAAATTTGTCCGCAAAATCACCCAACCCGGATCCTAAAATAATACAGATTTCAGGTACAAAGCTCTGAATTTTTTCACTAATATACTCAACAGATTTTTGCATATAATGCCCCCTTACACAAAGAATTTAAAGAAAATAACCATAAATAAACCCATACCCCAACAATAATAAGCAAACACTCTCATAGAATGTTTCCCTAAGAATTGTATGAAATATTTAATACAGAAATAACTAACTATAGCAGAAATAATAAAACCAAAAGCAATCGATTTTAAATCAAAAGAAAGAACCTCAGCAGGAGTAAACTCAATAATTGGGTAAAAAACAGAAGTAGCCATAATTATCAAAATACTCAATAAAAACGAATATCTTGCACTTGTTACTCTATCTAGACCCAATAATAAACCCACACTGATTGTTGAACCTGAACGAGAAATCCCCGGAAAAGCGGCAAGACCTTGCGCTATCCCTATTAAAATTGCTTTTTTCATATCGATTTTATCGTTTTTCTCAATTTTTTTTGAAAAAACATCGCTAAAAAACAAAATAAAACCGGTCAAAATAATAAACCCACCGACAATCGCAGGGCTGGAAATCAATTTTTCAGAAAAATCTTTTAACGGATATGCAACAATAACAGTAAAAACAGTACCTACAACCAAAAGCAGTGGCAATTTTGATTCAGGAGAAGAAAAATCTCTTGTTTTTACAGCGCTGCAAAATTCATTTATTATTTTTACTAAATCGTGTTTAAAATAAATCAAAACAGCAATCAACGAGCCCAAATGAAGAATTATATCCAAAAACACTTCTTGCTGGCCTTCAATTAATATCCCGTTCTCACAAAATACCTTGCACAAACTTGAAATCAAAACTAAATGCCCCGAACTAGAAACAGGCAGAAACTCTGTTAAACCTTGTATGAAACCCATTAATCCTGATTGTATTATTGACATTTTTCCCTCTTATTCAAAGTATGATGCACACGCATTAACCGTTTCCCAAACAGAAATTTTGCTGACTTGAGGTATAGTTTTTTTCAACTCTTTATAGATATATTTTGATATAAATTCACTGCTTGGGCTCACATTCTTAAACTCATCAAGCTCATTTATATCAGTATGATCTAGAGTATCTAAAACTTTGTTTAACTCTTTTTTTAGGATTTTAAAATCAATTAAAAGATTTGATTTGTCTAATTGTTCACCTCTAATATAGGCTTCAACTTTCCAGTTGTGGCCATGCTGATTTTCACACTCACCTTCATAATTGAGCAAGTGATGTGCTGCTGAAAAGGAACTTTCAACTTTTAATTCGAACATCTTTTTACTTTCTTTATTTATATAAATTTTTCTAATTCTTCAATAAGACTTTTATTGTTTGAAGCAAATTTGCTTCCTCTAGCTTCAATCGCCAATTTTAAAATCAATGGAAGATTCAAGCCCTTACCATCTTGAAGATTTTTACAATATACTTCTTCAAAGTTATTTGGT
>JAEZOG010000248.1 GCA_023414155.1 Cyanobacteria bacterium OH_CFB_184
CCCTATTCCTTCATCTTCAAATCAAAAAGAGTTGTTATCAATAATTAATAGTTATGTTCAACAAATAGTCTTACAAAAAGGTGATACAAAAAAACTTCTAAACGAGTTGTCTACAAAGTGGAAAAAAATTCATAAACCGCAATAGTTTTGTCATTCACAATTTTTGATTTAAAATAAATCTATGGAATCAAAATTTAAAATCAGCATATTAGATAAATATATTCTAAAACAAGTAATCGAAGTTTTTATATTTGGTGTAATTATCTTTACTTCAATAATATTTGCTTCAGATACTTTTATTACGCTTATAAAACAAATTTCCTTGTATGGGATGCATTTTAATGTTGCATTAATGATGATACTGCTTAATTTACCTGCGGTAATTGTTATGACAATCCCTATGAGTGTTCTGTTTTCAACAGTAATGACTGTCAATAAACTATGTTTGACTTCTGAAGTTACTATAATGAGAGCGTGCGGAGTCGGTATTGATAGAATCGCAAGACCAATATTCATTTTTGCGACGATTATGGCATTATTTACTTTCTTTATTAATGAAACTATAGTTCCTATCACAACTTCTCAGTCTAAAACACTTGCAATGTGGGCTTTTGGTCAAAGAAATATCCCTGAAGGAAAGACAAATTTTACTTTAAAAGAATTAGAAAATGGTAATAAAATTAAGAGATTGTTTTACGTTCAAAACTGCGAAGAAGATAAGTTCTTTAATGTTTCAGTTCTAGACTTGTCTGATCCTCGAACAATTCAGGTTCTTCAAGCAAAAACAGGAACATCTGTTGATGAAGGATGGCAGTTCAATAACGCTTCTGTTTATACAATCTCAAAAGCTGGCAAGGTATTAAATACTTCCTGGATAGAAAAAACAGTCATTGATTTTGGTGTGGATATTAAAGAGCAATTATTAAAACAGAATGATGCATCAGACCTTAATTTTATAAAATTAAATAATTATATACGCGCAAATGAATCCTTAGCAGATAAGAAAAAGTCTAAGTTAGAAATCCAATTATGGGATAAAATAGCACTGCCAGTTACGACAATTATTCTTGTATTACTTGGTGTTCCTCTTGCATTGACTCCACCAAGAGTTAGATATAACAGAGGCTTTTTATTTAGTATATTAATTATATTCTTTTATTATTTATTAAGAGCATTATCAGTATCATTTGGTGAATCGCTTGTTATAATACCGTTTTTAGCTGCTTGGCTACCAAATATTATATTAGGATTAGTTGGATATATTTTATATCATAAAAAGGTCTATACAATATATTAACCTGATATACCTATATATATATCACTTAGATATTCAAATTTGAAACCCTGTCATATCAAGGGTTTTGTTTTGTTGTATTAAGTTTTGTAAACTAAATATGCTATAAAAAAGCAATATTCAAAAACGAAATGTTTTTATTAAAGTACGAGAACAATAACACAAGGATAAGAGATATGGGATACGCATTATTTACAGCTAGAAAGCTGATGCTACAAAACAGACTCAACCAAATGAATTACAGGTTGATGGTTTTATCTCAAAAGCAACAAGATTTGACACAACAGTCAGCAAACTTAGAAATGCAGAATTCATTGAGATCAAGCTTAAGTAGTGTATTCAGCAGCTCAATCGCTTCAAAAGCATATGATGATTTGTCAAAAGCAGCAGCAGGTGACATAATTACAGTTAATGGTAAGCCATATTCTGTAACAAACACAGATAATATATCGATCATAAGCAGCGCGATTAATGCACAATTAAATGAGATCAATGCAGCAAATGCCGCAGGTGAAGCATCAAGCAAATTAAACCTTCAATCTATAAATGCAATGGGCAACCAAATTGATATGGAAATGAAAAAATTGACCACTCAACTTCAAGAAACATCAGCGGAGTTAAAAACGGTCGAAGAAGCAGAAGAAAAAGCAATTCAAAGTTCAGCTCCAAAATACAGCGGAGGAAATGGCTAGATATAACAAAAAGGACTCGAAAGAGTCCTTTTTTTATTAATAAAATATTAACATTAAAACACTTATGATTTATTTGCAGTAAAATATTATATATACAAATAAAGGTAAGTGACTATGTGGGAATATTCAGATAAAGTTATGGAACATTACCGTAACCCAAAAAATGTTGGCTCTATCGATAATGCTGATGCTGTTGGTGAAGCCGGTTCTTTGTCTTGCGGCGATATGTTAAAAATATATTTAAAAGTAGATGAATCAGGAATAATTACTGATGCCAAGTTTCAAACGTTTGGCTGTGGTTCAGCTGTTGCTAGTTCAAGTATTTTGACAGAAATGATCATCGGTAAACATATTGATGAAGCAAGAAAAGTTACAAATAAACAAATCGCAGAAGAACTAGGCGGACTTCCTCCTGAAAAAATGCACTGTTCAGTTATGGGACATGAAGCTTTAGAAGCTGCTATTGCAGATTATTATAAAGAAGAAGTTAAACATACCGACGAATACGTTTGTAATTGTTTTGGCATTACAAGAGAATTTTTAGAAGCAGAAATAAAAGAAAACAACTTAAAAACTCTTGAAGACGTTACTAACTTTACAAAAGCCGGCGGTGCTTGCGGTAAATGCCACGGCGAAATTAAAAAAATACTTCTTCAAGCTCAAGAAGCATCAAGCGATTCATTGACTAAAACTCAATTAATTTTGAAAATAAATAAAATAATCGATAAATATATTTCAAATGAATTAAGAAAAGATGGCGGAGATATCGAGTTAGTCGATGTTGAAGATAACAAAATTTTCGTCAGACTAACAGGTAAATGTAAATCTTGCAAAAGACAGCCTTTAACTTTGACACACTTTGTTGAAGCTACTTTAAAGGAACACATTTCACCGGATATTCAAGTAATAACAGTGTAGGTAAGTATGAATGAGAATAAAAAAATAATATATTTAGACAACAATGCAACAACTAAAGTTGATGAAAAAGTTGTTGAAATTATGATTCCGTATTTGACTGAAAATTACGGAAATCCTTCCAGTATTTATGATTTTGGGGGGAAAGTTTCTGGTGCGATTAAATTAGCTCGAGAAAATATGAAAGAGCTATTTGGCGCAAAAGATCCTAAAGAAATATACTTCACAGGAAGCGGCTCTGAATCATCAAATATGGCGATAAAAGGTGTATTAGATGCTGATAGATCTAAAAACCACATTATAACTACAAAAGTAGAGCACCCATGCGTGCTAAATACTTACAAGTACTTAGAAAAAAATGGGTACAAAGTTACATACCTTGGTGTTGATTCTCAAGGAAATTTAGATTTATCTGAATTATCTGAGGCTATTACAGAAGATACGGCTTTAGTTTCAGTTATGATGGCTAATAACGAAACAGGAGTTATTTTCCCTGTTAAAAAAATCGCTGAAATCGTAAAAGAGCGCAATAAAGATACAAAAGTATTTGTTGATGCTGTTCAAGGCGCAGGTAAAATAAATATAGATGTAGCTGATACTAAAATCGATTTGATGAGCGTGTCTGGTCACAAGTTCCATGCTCCAAAAGGAGTAGCTGCTCTGTATGTTAAGGCAGGAACGCTTATTTCTCCATTAATAATTGGTGGTCACCAAGAAAGAGGAAAAAGAGCAGGTACAGAAAATGTTGCAGCAATAATCGGTATGGGAGAAGCAGCTAGACTTGCGATTGAAGGTCTTTACGATGAATCAACCAGAGTAAAATATTTACGTGACAAGTTAGAATCTGCTATTTTAAAGAATATTTTCAACGCAAGATTAAATACTTCTGCTACAAATAGAGTTCCTAATACTACAAACATAGGTTTTGAGTATGTTGAAGGTGAACTTATCTTATTACATTTAAGTGATTTGGGTATCTGTGCTAGCTCAGGTAGTGCTTGTACTAGTGGAAGTTTAGATCCTAGCCATGTATTAAAAGCTATGGGAGTTCCATTCACTGCACTTCATGGAAGCATAAGATTCAGCTTAAGCAGATTTACTACAGAAGAAGAAATTGATTATACGATCAAGGTCTTGCCTGGAGTTATAGAAAAATTAAGATCTATTTCACCATTCCAAAAAGAACTAAAAGCCCTTCAGGAAATGAAAAATCAGGCTAATTAACTACTTCAAGCAGAGTTTCTAAGTTTAGATCCATTGTGCCGTAGATTATTTTAATATGTTTATTTGAAATGGGGATTACGTCGACATAGTTTATGTACTTCTGATCGTAATCCTCTTTTGAATTATTTACTTCAATTTTCGCAACAGTTGAATTACCCTGACTAAGCAATAAATAGTACTTTTCACCTTCAACTTGATTAGAGAGTTTGTAGTATCCGGCTTTTATAAACTTTCCTTCATTTGTGACGGAATTTGTAGGTATCATTACAGTTGGCGTATGTTGGAGCTTTGAATAAAGGGATTGTAGTTCATGTATGTCGTATTCACCTTCTTTATAAGGAATTGGTGATAGGGGAACAACTTCGTTTTTACTTTTTTTTCTTTTTTTACCTTTATTTTTCATTTGGTTGACTGTATTGTCGAAAAGTTCTTTTGTGACGGGTTTTACGTTTTGGAAAGAATTATCTATCGTAG
>JAEZOG010000066.1 GCA_023414155.1 Cyanobacteria bacterium OH_CFB_184
ATTATATTATGAAAAACTTTTATGACTATAAAGAAGAAATATATAAATGCTCAAAATGCGGTTTGTGTCAGTCTGTATGTCCTGTATACCAAGCCACAAAGAATGAATGTGCCGTTTCTAGAGGAAAGTTTGTTTTATTAAACGGGATTGTTAAAAACGAATTAAACTTTAATGATTCAGTATTGAAAAACCTAGATTTATGCACTAATTGTAATGCTTGTAAAGATTTTTGTCCTAGCAACATAGACGCCAAAGAGATATTTGCATCTGCAAAAAATGAATATTCTAAAAACAAACTATTATCCCCTCAACAAAAAATGATATTAACTTTACGATTAATCAAAATTTTTCTTTTCATATATAGATTTTTAAAACTTGATAAAGTCATTTCTCAATTTGAATCAAAACTCAAAAACAAATCTAAACTTATAGATAAAATTTTGTTTTTAAATTCTTTAGCTTCAATCACATCAACTTACGAAAAAAAACCAAAAAGCAAACATTCAAAGGGAAAAGTAATGTTTTTTCCGGGTTGCTACAATAAATATATCAACCCAAGCTCACAAAATGCAGCCTTAAACTTGATTGAAGAGCTAGGCTATGAAATCACAAACGTAAAAACATCATGTTGTTCTATGAATAGTTATTATTCAGGATATTTTAACGAATTTAAAAAAAATGCAAAGAAAAATATCAACTCTATTCCTGAAGACATAAAATACATAATAACAGATTGTGACAGTTGCCTTGAAATACTTAAAAAATATGACGAAATCACGGATTGCAACAAAAAAATCGAATCTAAATTAATGAACCTGCACAACTTTTTAGTCCTAAATAACTTCACAAAAAACTATAAAGAAAAAAAGAAAATAACAATACATAAACCATGCTACAGCAAGAAATTACCCGCGAAAATACTCGAAGGACTGGACAATGTTGAATATTTGCCGATGAAAAATCCCGATAGTTGTTGCGGACAAGCTGGAACATTTGCCATTAAACATCCTGAAATATCCGATATTATATTGGAAACAAAAATAAAAGAAGTAAAAGAAAGTAAAGCTGAATATGTCTTAACCTCTTGCCCTTCTTGCGTATTAGGATTAAAAAAAGGTTTGTATAACACTGAGGAAATTAAAGTTTTAACTGTTTCAGAATTTTTAAACTTAAAATAGTTAACAAACTTTACCAATTATGTACAAATTAAGCAATTTTTATTTTCAGTGACATTATATGTGTATGAAAATAAATGCAATGAACTACAATACTATAACCAGACCCGCTTTCAGATCATCTGCAACTCAAGATAATCAAGTGAAAAAACTGGCTGAGAACTACGCAACTGATTCAATTAGAATTTGTACTATAATTCCGCCTGAAATATACTCTCAGCAAAATCTCAATGGAAGCGTTATCTATAATAATATACTAATTAGCTTAAAAGAAAAAAAAGAAAACCCCAGATTTGCTTGTAAAAAACTAGAGACAGCTGAACAAATATTACTGGATAATAAAATAGAAATACAAAATGCACTAGAATACTCGTATCAAAAATTAAATTCACGTCACAGGTATAAACCTTCAAACTTCGATTACAGCAATTGGACCCCAACCAAGCCATTAGATGAGGCTAATAAATATGTTTTTGGAACCGAAGCTGGCAGAATGGAGTATTATAGAGGATCGAGAAATCCCGAATTAGCAAAACAAAAAGGCTACAGCCTTGATAGAGTTAACCATGAATATCCTGGGATATATGTGAGTTCAGACTATGGAACTGCATGTGAATATGGCTCAAAACCACTTGAACTTAGAGTCAGAGCCAACAACATAGTAGCGCTGGATGGACCTTTTGGGTTTGAAAACGAACTATTTACTAATTTAGCTTCTAAAATTTCAGACTTTTCTGTTTTAAATAGTCTTAAAGATATCAATGGCATCGTTGAATTAGAAATGGGTAAAAAATTAAATATAGACGCTTTTTTTAGAAGAGTTCAGCCATTTCCAGAGGATGAGCCCACAAACGCTTTAGCGGTTTTAAACCCTAAAAATATTGTAATTGTTGAATAAAATCAAGTTTAAAACTTAAACATGCTAATTTTAAAGAGAAAATTATTGACTAAAAGTTTTTAGTTGATATTATAGTTATACGCAACTGCTTTGATACGAAGCAAACCAAAAGCCGCGTTAGCTCAGTTGGTAGAGCAAGGGACTGAAAATCCCTGTGTCCTTGGTTCGATTCCGAGACGCGGCACCATTCAAAAGCCCCACTATTAGGGGCTTTTTTATTGATTTTTATTACTCAAAATTATTTCGTGGAAGAATTAGAAACATTTTTATTTAATACAAAGTTTTTGTCATAGAGTTTATTAAAATTAGGTTTATTTAATTCTTCTTTTGTGAAAACCCCACCATCTTTTATGTATTTATCTATTGCTACTTTTTTTGGAGCAAAAGTATATCCAAGCATCGGAACATCTTTGTATACTATTAGAAAGTAATCGACGTAATTTGATTCTTTTATCAAATCACCGTGTTTCTTTTTATCATATCCTGAAGCAAAATA
The DNA here is from genome assembly GCA_023414155.1 of Cyanobacteria bacterium OH_CFB_184. Lineage (GTDB taxonomy): Bacteria > Cyanobacteriota > Vampirovibrionia > Gastranaerophilales > Gastranaerophilaceae > JAEZOG01. The sequence goes on from JAEZOG010000066.1 coordinate 2,570, forward strand.
ATCGATTATTGCAGCATTTTCTCGCACATATGGAATGTATTCTTCAGGGAGAACGGCGGGCTTATTTTGCAAGAAATAAAAATTACAAATTTTATCTATCTGGTAGAAATACTCTCTTTGTATTTTTGATCTCGCATTTATTATTTCAGCTTCTATAAAAATATGCTGAAAAATCAAATAAAAATAACCTACATAAATCAACAAGACCGTGTTAAGAATAACTTCTAATTTTTTATTTCTGATAATGCTTAAAATATATCCTGACATCATCATTATTATTATAAATAGTGAAAAATCCAGCAGTCTCTGCAAAGTCTTGTGGCTTAGCCAGAATAAACCAGATATATAATACGTTTTCCCAAAGGCTATCAAACTAAAGTAAAAAGACAAAATCCCTAAAACCATACAGATACTTATTACTAAGAATCTTGAATTTGCCTTTTTTAAGAATACTGATATTCCAATCACAATGATTAAAGCTAAAATTATATAAAACTGAACAGCATTATCAATAAAAACTACCTGTATATATGCATGCACAAACTCATTTATTGATTGATAAGACTCTTTGAAAAATTCCAAACTTAATTCAATATTTTTATCTGTTTTTGCCTGGTTCCAAAATGCAGGGTTAGAATACGAAAGAACCATGCCTGAAAGCAAACTTGAAATAGGAACATAAACACCCGAACCAAGAGCTTTCAATTTAGATATTATCTTGCCGGGGTTCCAAGATACTTCTTTAGCAAAACAGATAATTGAATACAACAAAAGATAAAAAAGAGCGCATACAGTCGCTATATTCATTAATTCATTAGCAAATCCCAATAATAAACAAATCAATGAATTTCTGAAAATTTCTTTTTTCTTAGGTAATTCTCCATTGACATAATATTTGACAAAAATAAGCCAAAAGACCATATAAAATATCATCAAAAAATAATATGCGGAAAACTGAGTTATACTATAGATTTCAAACACATGATATCCAAGATAATAAGTAAAACTAAACACTATAAGAAACGGCATTAAAATATTTTTCTTATAAAACAAATAGAAAAATGAGGCAGTCATATAGCAAAGCGAAGCTACTACAACCGAATGCATAACTGAAGTCCCTGTACAGACAAAGTTCATGGGATGAAAACTTATGTTTGAAAACATGCCTATAGTTCTGGTGAATATTTCTGCAATATATCTTCCATGAATAGGGGCGATGAAGTTGTTCAAGTTAACAGGTAACCCTTCCCATATAACATCACCTTGAAGTATGTTATTCCTGAGAATGAAATACATAAATCCAAGTATAAAAATTAACGCGACTATATTTAATAATCTGATGAATATATCAGGTGCAGATTTATTTTTAGACATCTTTCCTAATTT
>JAEZOG010000073.1 GCA_023414155.1 Cyanobacteria bacterium OH_CFB_184
CAAACCGAGTCATCATCTCTCTGTGGACCTTATCCAAACTACAGCAATAAATACCATCATGAGCGTGATTTTTAATCAAAGTTTTATATGCATAATCGATCTGATCTTGCCTATTTTCAGTGCCATAAATAAAATTTGATAAGGCTTGAAGCGGTTCAGATATACGAGACAAACTCCATTGAAGTCTGGCGTTTTCCTGTTTTATATAAATTCTTGAAGAATAGACACCGGGCAAAATAAAATTATTAGAATTATTTAAAAACTCGCCTTTTACTTCTTTTCTTTTAACGTCTTTGACCTCTTCAAAGTACTCAAATGGTGTTTTTAATTCAATTTTATAGCCTGAAAGATGCTTATTTACCTGTTTTATTTGCTCTGAAAGATTACACGGCACAGCAAGATGATCCGCCCCAATAGGAAGCAATATAGTATCAGTGCTTTTTGCTGCAATTTTATCTAAATATTTTTTTAAAAATTCGGCTTTCTTTTCAAAAGAAACATCCATACTCAAAAAGTCCTGAAAATACCCTTGAATAAGATAAGTAACGTTTATCCCTTCCCAACTAATGTCGGCTGGAAGATCACCTAATCCCCTCCACAGAATAGCCTTATCAAGACCAAAAGACTTTAAAATATACGTAACAGCTCGGCTGTGACCAAAGGTATCTGAAAGATAGGCGATAAATTCATTACAACCTAAATCTCTTGATTTTTCCATACCAAAACACAAGTTTCTTATAAAACTCTCTGATGATGTCAAAAACGAATCGCTTGAACAATAAAACGGACCAACAAATAACTTTTTCTGGTCAATCAATTCTTTAACTTTCCATTCATTATCAGGCAATATCTCAAGGTAATCTTCTATTGCAGAAGTTTGTCCATCAAAATAAAATGCAGGAATTTGATCACAATCGATCTCTTCAATAACCCTGTTAAAAACTTCAATCAATCTAAGTCTGAAGTCTTCAAATTCTCTATACCATTCCCTGTCCCAGTGAGAATGAACATATGCAATAACTTTTTTCATATTAAATCAATTTTAGAGTATTTTTCTAAAAAATACTAGGGTTTATAAGAATAATCATACACTTCGACTAAGCCGAAAGAGCTGTTCTAATTCAAAAAAGTGCCCTTGATCAAGCAACTCTTCAAACCTGCGAGAGCTTACAGGAGCTATTAAAATGACTTTATCTTTTGAAGTAAAATACCCTTCAACAAATCTTGCAAACAATTCTGAAGGTTTAAAGTAATATTTTTTAAGCTTATTTATTCTTCTGGAAATTCTGGCTTGTTTGCGCTGCAGAGATTTTAACCTTATATAAGCAGCAAAGCTCTCTGGCATATCTCTAAAATCAGTTTCCAAATTATCAATACTCAAAAGGGTTTCACGTCTTAAGAAACGAGATATTATCTTGATTCTATCATATTTTAAAAGGTATCTGGCGTTCGATTTTTTAATATATTTGTCAAACTCTTTGAACTTTTTTGATCTCAAAAAATCAGGATATTCATCTTGAATAATACTTTGATATTCTTTTATCTGATTATTTACCTGTTGTTTTAATCTTTTAAAAGTAATCATTCTTGAGTTTTTATCAACAAAATCAGTGACTTTAAGCAACTCTTTTTCTAAAAAAGAAGCATCTTCAACAGCAAAAAGTTTTTCTAAAGATCCGCCATTTTTATAGATATCAGTTTCAATTTTTGAATGAATATAATGCGCAAACTCATGCACAAGAACCTCAATGGCTCTTTCATCGTCAAGATGCCGAGAGACATCAATCCTGTTTTTAAAATAAAAACCCTGATGTCCCCTGGCTTTTGTATTTGTTTTGACCTCAATATCAAGCTCTTGAAGGAACTTGACCAAGGTCTTTTTATCAATTTTATGTTTTTCTTGTTCTCTGGTTAGCATCCTTTGGTCTCAGATTTAATCCATTTAAGATACTTATCGTTGCCTTTATCAATAGAAGTAGCAACTATTTCAGGCACATCGTATTCGTGTTTTTCAAGTATTGCAGCTTCTACTTTTCTGAATAAATTTTTTCTTGTTTTAATAATCATCAAGAACTCTTCACCTTCACAAATACTTCCGTCCCAAGTATAAATAGATACGACGTTTGGAACGATATTTACGCAAGCTGCAAGTTTCTTTTCAATCAAATCTCTAGCGATTTCTACAGCGTTTTTTTTGTTTGAAGTAGTGCAATTAACGATACAATAAGACATTTCTTCTCCTTTACTATTTCGACTATTAAAAGATTTTACCCGGATTCAAAATATTTTTTGGATCAAACAGGTTTTTTATTTGTTTCATACATTGAATAGTTTCTTTTGAAAGCGCCTTTGGCAAAAACATTGATTTTTCACAGCCAATACCGTGTTCTCCAGACAAAGTGCCTCCTAAAGAAATCGCCAAATCAAAAAGCTCAATTTTAGCGTTTTTGTAGTTATTAAGTTCTTCTTCATTTCTTAAATCAAGCGCGATATTAGGGTGAATGTTACCATCTCCTATATGCCCCATAATACAGGCTTTTAAGGAATATTTTTCGCAAATATTTTGTATGCCTTTTACTAAAGGAACAATATTTTCACGAGGAACGACAACATCTTCTGTAACTACATTTGGGGCAAGCTTGGC
>JAEZOG010000079.1 GCA_023414155.1 Cyanobacteria bacterium OH_CFB_184
GTATTAAGAGGGGTTCCGAACGATAAAAAAAAAGAAACTTTTGACTACCTCCTAGAACTGACTGATCTTGCACCATTTAGAGAACGGCTTGTAAGCCAACTATCTGGGGGGATGAAACAAAAAGCAGGGCTGGCATGTGCGCTTTTAGGAGATCCAACATTATTACTGCTTGATGAACCATCGGTCGGAGTTGACCCAATTTCTCGTTTAGAACTTATGAAAATGGTAAAAAAACTTGAAAACAAAGGTAAAACAATCATCTGGTCTACTGCTTATCTTGATGAAGCTGAAAATTTTGATGAGTGTATCGTACTTGATCAGGGGCAAATAATATATCAGGGAAAACCTTCAGAACTAACTAAGACAATGGAAGGCAAAGTTTTCTTATTATCTGATAAGGAGCATAACAACAGAAAACTTTTAAGAGATATAAAAAAAAATTGGACAGGAATTACAGACGCAGTTATTCAAAGTAACTATGTAAGAGTCGCTTTTAAGAAAAAAATTGACGCAGAAAAAAACGAATTACTTATAGAAACAAAACCAAATTTTGAAGATGCAGTAATCGACCTTTTAGGAGGAACGCCAAAACTTGATAATAAATTTGCAAAGCACTTTGAGCTTAAAAATAACATTAAAGGCTTTGTGATAGATGCTGAAAATTTAGAAAAAAAATACGGAGATTTTATAGCAGTAAAAAATAGTACTTTAAAAATACCAAAAGGAGAAATCTATGGTTTATTAGGTCCAAATGGAGCCGGTAAATCAACAACCTTTAAAATGTTATGCGGGCTTATAAAACCATCAATCGGAACTATTAAAATATTGGGTGTAGATATTAAAAAAAATCCATCTGAAGCAAGATCATACATTGGTTATATGGCGCAAAAATTCTCACTTTACGGCGGATTGACCGTGTGGCAAAATTTAGATTTCTTTGCAGGAATTTATGGTCTATTTGGAAAAGACAAAAAGGAAAAAATATCGGAAATGATTGATATTTTTAACCTCTCAAAATATTTAGAGTATAACGCAGATGATCTATCTTTAGGCTACAAGCAACGACTTGCCTTGATATGTTCAACGATGCATAGCCCTCAAATTTTATTTCTGGATGAACCCACTTCTGGAGTGGATCCTTTGACAAGAAGAGAGTTCTGGGATCACATTAACTCTTTAGCAGAAAAAGGTGTAACTGTTATGGTAACGACGCATTTTATGGACGAAGCCGAATACTGCGATAGAATCAGCTTATTTTATGAAGGTGAACCGATTGCAGAAGGCTCACCGGATCAGTTAAAAAAACAAGTTGGTGATGATGTAACGATGGAAAAAACATTTATTAAATTAATCGAAAAATTTGAGAAGTCTAAAAATGAGAATACTTAGATCACTTATTCAAAAAGAATTTTACCAAATAGTAAGAGATCCAAGCAGTATTCTTATAGCCTTTGTACTGCCGACTATGGTTTTACTTATATATATGTTTGCAATCAACCTTGATACTTTGAAGATAAAGGTTGGAATAAAAATTGATGATGAACAAAAAGAAATAAGCGGACTAGTAGAATCCTTCAGCCACAGTGATTATGTAACCTCTGTAAAATATGCCAACAAAAAACAAATGTACAGCGATTTAATAAGCACAAAATTAAGAGGGATTGTTGTAATACCAAACGATTTTTATTCAAAAATAAAAAAGAATGAAACAGCAAGCATACAAGTAATCAGTGATGGTAGTGAAGTAAACCTGTCGAACTACGTGCAATCTTACCCCAAAACTATTATAAACCAGTGGCTTGCAAATGAAATAACAAACAAAAAAAAATCAAACCAGCTTATTTTTCCACAAATCAGGTGCTGGTACAACCAAACCTTGAACAGTCACCATTTCATATTACCTGGTTCTTTAGCTATCACAATGACGCTGATTGGGTTGCTTTTAACTGCTCTTGTAATTGCAAGAGAATGGGAAAGAGGCACTATGGAAGCGTTGATGACGACTAGAGTAAAAAAGATAGATTTTATAATTGCCAAATATCTATCTTACTTTATTCTGGGTATGCTTTCAATGCTATTTAACTTTTTCTTATGCGTAATCGTTTTTAAAATACCGTTTAGAGGAAACATGTTTATTCTGATGTGTTTCTCGGCATTTTTTTTATTTACTGCACTTGGCCAAGGTTTACTTTTATCTACTATTTTACGATCTCAATTTGCTGCAAGTCAGGCATCAATATTTGGAGGATTTTTACCCTCATTGATGTTATCAGGGCTAATTTATCCGATAACTTCTATGCCAATTTATGTACAATATTTAACTTTAATTATCCCTGCCAGGTATTTTGTATCTATGATACAGACTGAATTCTTGGTTGGAACAGTATGGGGAATAATAATTCCAAATTGTATGTATTTGATTATTTTTGGATTATTTCTTTTTCTACTCGTCTTTTTATTCACCAAAATGAGGCTGGATTAATGCTAAAAAGAATTGTGGCACTAATTATAAAAGAATTTTATTCCATATGGCGTGATAAAAAAAGTCGTTTTTTAATACTTGTCCCACCTATATTTCAGCTTATAATTTTTTCGCAAGCAGCAACAATGGAAGTAAGAAACATAAACCTAGCTGTCCTTGACAATTCAAAGACAGAATACTCCAGAACATTAATAGAAAAATTTAACCAATCACACTGGTTTAGAGATGTAAAAATAGTAGAAACAGGAAATAAAATTGAAGAATTAATAAAAACAAAAAAAATTCAAATGGGCATTCAAATAGATGAAAATTTCACTAGAAATTTAAAGAAAAATATGCCAACTCAAATACTAATTGTTGTTGACGGTAGACAAACTAATGTAGCAGGGATTGCAAGCGGTTATGCCACTCAAATTATAAGTGATTTTGAAAATGAAATAAAACCTTTAAATTACAAATCAGTACCTCGAATAAATATTGAATCAAGAAACTGGTTCAACCCAAACTTAAAGTTTGATTGGTATACAGTTATATCACTTGTTTGTATTATAACTTCTGTTGTAGCACTTGTTCTTACATCTTTATCTATTGCTAGAGAAAGAGAACTTGGCACTTTTGACCAACTTAAAGTTTCACCTTTAAGTTCTTTTGAAATAATGGTAGGTAAAACATTCCCTCCACTAGTATTTTCATTGATTACAACTTCATTTATGACTTCTGTTGCTATTTATATATTTAAAATCCCGTTTCTAGGCTCTTTTATACTTTTTTATATAGCAACATTGATTTTCATTATCTCAATTTTAGGCATAGGACTGTTTATATCCTCAATTTGTAGAACACAGCAACAAGCTATACTTGGGGCTTTTGCTTTCCAAATGCCAGCGATTTTAATGTCAGGGTATGTTTCTCCTATAGAAGATATGCCGATTTTTTGCCAGTATTTAACGCTTTTAGATCCTATAAGATTTTATCTGGTTATTATAAAAGGATTATTTCTAAAAGAAATGCCAATAAATGACGTAATGAATAACGTTATACCTCTAGCACTTATTAGCATATTGAGTCTATCTATAGCTAGCTGGAAGTTTAGAAGCAAATCAGAATAAAAAAGAATTTATAGACATCAAACACATAATTTTATTAATAAAAAGAAATAGTTTTTTACATAAATATACGTTTTATGTAAAAACTATCAATTTTAATTTTCAGCAGTTTATATTTAAATACTACATATAAGGAGAAACCGATGAGAGTAGCAATATCACCAATTGGTCACAACAAGACTTATAATTCACCAATTAAAGTAAATAAAAATACGACACCTATTCAAAAAGAAGTGGCATTCACTGGTTCAAAAACAAACATTCTCGCAGGTATCGCTTCTGGACTAGTTATAGGATACTATGCAC
>JAEZOG010000240.1 GCA_023414155.1 Cyanobacteria bacterium OH_CFB_184
GTTTTTTACCATTTACAAGTATATATTTGCCATCTTTAATTATGTCCGGAACTTGTCGTTTGCTCCAAGATTGTTCTATTTCATTAAGTATATTTGTGTATTTTTCAAACATAGTCTAATTTTATCATGTTTTATAAATTATATTCTTTTAGAAACTTTATTAACTTTGTAAATATTATGTTAAAAATAGCAAATTTTATAAATAATATGTTTTTATTAATATAAGTACAAACTAGGAATATAATCTTGCAAATAGATCCAATCAAATATCAAGAATATGCTTCCAAAATCGCTGCACTAGGTGCAAATCCTTATGCTGCTGTCGGTCAAAATGTTAATAGAGTCGATCAATCTAAGCAAGGAATCCCATTTGGGCAATTGACTGCAGGCAGAGGTGAACAGGTTGCTCCTGTCGGTGCAAAGCAAAATTACGAAAATGGACTGGCTCCGTTAAGCCAATTGCAAAACGTATATGCTGGCGAGTATAAAGGAAAAGAAAATATCTTAAATCAAATCGGTATTGCATAAAATTTAATATCTTAAACAAGAAACTAGTGCTAAAAGCACTAGTTTTTGCTATAATGAATCTATGAAAAATTTGTTTGATGTAAATGATTGGCAAGATGTTCAAGAGCCTCACAAAATTGGTGAGATCTTGTTAGAGTCGGGGAAAATTAATCTTATTCATTTATCCATGGCTCTCGATGCGCAAAAATTTCAAAAGCTTCAACTTGGTGAAATTTTTATACGAATGAATATCATTGATAAAAACGAAATTGACCAAGCTTTAGAAATCCAAAACATTATAAATTCGAGAGTGAATAATGGCCGCAATAAAAATGAAAACAACTAAATTAGGATTGTTAATATTTGCTCTTTTAGTAGTTCTTTTCACTGCTAATAATTCTTTTGCAGCAACTTTAAAATTTGCTCAAATAACAGATATACATTATTCCCCAGATGGTATTACTGATAGTAAAAGGGATGTAAGTTCAAGTTCTAATAATTTAAAATTTGCAATTAATTCTTTAAATAAACAAGATATTTCATTTGCTGTCTTTTTAGGTGACAACATAGACAGATCAAGACCGCAAAGTTTATTGCCATTTTTGCAGATGACCCAACAATTAACAGTTCCTCATTATTTTGTCATCGGTAACCACGATGCGTATAAATTGACAGGGATTCAAAAAGAAGACTACATAAAAGCTGTTAACATATATAATCCACACCAAAAATCACAAAAACCATATTATTATTTTTTCCCGAATAAAGATTGTATAGCGATTGTTGTTGATGGCGCTACTACCTTTGCTCCTAGTACTCACGGTTTATATACTGAAAGTATGATTGAATGGCTTGATGATGTTCTTAAACGTCATCCAAATAGAATTGCATTAATTTTTCAACATTTTCCATTGATTCCACCTGTAGAAAATCGTTCTCACGAAACATTAAAAGCCGATAAATATATGGAGCTTTTGATAAAACATAAAAATATTGCATTGATTTCATCAGGACATTTTCACAATGATAAACTTACAATAGATGATAACGGAATTTATCATATTTCCGTGCCTTCATTATTGTCCCCGCCTAATGAATATCAAATAGTCGAAATCAATTATGATAAAGCAAGATTTAAAAAACCGACAAATATAAATATTAAAATAGACAAAATTAAGATATAAAAAAAGCCCGTTATGGGCTTTATCTTTTATTTCCGTGTATAAAATCTCTTGCGCAGGTGAACATTACGTTGATGAGTTCTGAGTTAGCTTGCATATTCATTCCAGATATTTGCATTATTTGTCTGAGTCGAGCTTCCCAGTATGGATAGATTTCTTCCTTAGAGATATCAAGTACTTGTGCAATCAAGGTGAGTTCTTTCCAATCAAGCGGTATTGGTCTTGCTCCTCTTAGAACGTCGACGATTTCTACTCGTTTTTTTCTAGGAAAAGCTTTTAATAATTGAACTGTGGTTAGTTTTTTTTCGTGTTGTCTTTCTCTTAAGAATTCAACAGTATCATCAATTAATATTGGTTCTTGCGGAATTTTATACTCTGCAAATTCTTCCGGCTTAACATCCATTACAACTGCAATACGCTCTAAAGTAGTGCTCCTTGTTGAAAATGGAATAGCATTGTCAATCAAATTGTAAACATATGAAAGCGTTACACCTATCATTTGAGCAAAATCTTTTTTGTGCAAATGAGATGATTCCAAAAAGTTATATAGCTTTTCGCTGCTTTTCAAATTTATTATCGATTTATTTTTGGTTGACATAACTTTCCTCCCTCTAATAATATTTATATAAATAAACTCTTTTAACATTTTTGAAATTGGTAACTTGAGCCGAGTTACAAGAGTAATTATTTTTTTATCTACTAAACTAAGGAAAATTTATTATGAAATTAATTGTTGCGCTCGGTAATCCAGGCGATAAATATTACAAAACCCGCCACAATGCAGGGTTTCTATTTGCAGATAGGCTCGTAAATAAGTGGTCTTGCTCTTTTAATTTTGAGTCAAAGTTTAATGCTGAAGTAGCGAAATGTAATTACAATAACGAACCTGTATGGGTAATTAAGCCAATGACTTTTATGAATTTGTCTGGTAATAGTGTTAGAGAAATATTGCACTTTTATAAATATTCACCACAGGATGTATTTGTAGTCTATGATGATATCGCTTTAAATGTAGGTGTATTGCGTTTCAGATCTTCAGGTTCTGATGGCGGACATAACGGTATAAAGTCTATTATTTCTAATCTGGGAACTAATAAATTTGACAGATTAAAAATAGGTATAGGTCCTCAGCCACCAATGATGCCATCTGAGTCTTATGTTTTACAGTCATTTTCAGAAGAGCAATATAAAGAATTAAACTCAGTGTTAGATAGGGCTGTAGAAGCGACAGAGTCATATTTAAAAGATGGTCTTTTAACTGCTCAAACTAAATTTAACTCCAAATAAAAAAAGAGGGCATAAATGCCCTTGCTGTCTGGAATTAAGAATAGTTGGAAGTATGAAAAAGATTTTAATAATATATAACAGCACATATACTTTTATTACAATTAGCCAACTAGTTATTTTTTTATTGCCTAAAAGTGCAATCTGTTAAAACCCTTATAAAGTGTACCAAATGCACTTTATCATTTCGTTCAGTTATAGCGGGTATTTGTGGAAATTTTAAAAATGCCAAATCAGAGGGGTTGACAAAAAAATAAATGTGATTAATAATAAAAGTATAAATAAAGTGTATTAAAAACACTTTAGTCAACCAAGAGGTAAAAAAAAATGAAAGTAAATAAAATACCTAATAATTATACACCAACATTCAAAAGCGCGGTACCATACCCTGAGTTTCTACAAAACTACGGAGTTTCTCAGAAAAACGCTAACAGAGCAGATGCTTTTAATTCAGATCCAATAAGTGCAATAGTTTATAAGTTTGCAAAAGCTTTTAGATTATTATTCACTCCTGACATAACTGCTTCTTCTAAAGAAATCAAACAAGGTATCGATATACTTTTTGATGATCCAAAAATAGGAAAAGAGCTTAACAAAATGGCATAACGCTATTCGTTATAGACCCATCTTTTCCTAATAATCCACTGCGTTATGGTTAGTATAGATATAAATATAAACAAAATGTAAGCTATCGCCGAAGCCTTACCTATATTGAAGAATTCGAAGGCGTTTTTATAGAGCCAGTAAACTAATACATTAGTTGAATTTTCGGGCCCGCCTTGAGTCATAAGATAAATCAAATCAAATACTTGAAAAGAAGATATTGTTGTAATTATAAGTACAAAAAATATCGTCGGACTCAATAATGGGATAATTATTTTAAAAAATGTTGTTAGTTTGCCGGAGCCATCTATTTTTGCAGACTCTAAAACTTGCGAGTTTATTGTTGAAAACCCTGATAAAAAGATAATCATGTTGTATCCGACCAGTTTCCAAACTGATACTATAATTATGGCAAATAATGCTGTATGTGTATCATATAGCCATTCAATATTGCTTTTAAGTAAGTAGTTTAATAACCCGAACTTTGGATCAAATATCCATTCCCAAACCATTGCTATAACTATCATTGGGGTTACAAAAGGAATAAAATAAGTTGTTTTAAAAAACTCGCTTCCTTTTATTTTTGAGTTGATAATTGTTGCTAATACCAGCGGGATAATAGTCCCCAGGATAGTAGTAGCGAGCGCAAATATTATTGTATTATTGAAAACGAGCCAAAAATCTTTGCTTGAAAGTAAGTCTGTATAGTTTCTAAATCCAATAAATTCAGGCTTAGATAATAAATTCCATTCAGTAAAACTTAACAAAAATGAAGCAGCAATCGGAATGATAATAAACACTAAACATCCTATTACGCTTGGTAATATGAAAACCCAAGCTGATATGTTTTCATTTCTTGTAAGTAAACTATTTATAAATTTCTTCATTATTTTGCTTTTAATTTGTGTATTTTTTATAATAGTTAGTATATACATTTCAAACTATTTGTACAAGGAGATAAAATGACTAAAGAACATAAGTTCACAGCTTTCGGAAAAAATGATATTAGAGGGATTTATTCAGAGGATATAACAGAAGAATTATTTTATTACGTAGGAAAAGCCTATATTAAATATATTGTTCAGAACACAGGTGAACAGCCAAAAGACATTTGGGTAACTGTTGTTAGAGATGCAAGACTTCACTCTGTTCCGTTGACAAATTCATTGATAAAAGGTGTTACTCATATGGGAGCAAACGTCATTGATTTAGGTTTGGCACCGACTCCTATCGGTTATTTCTCTGAATTTGCTGGTATTCCTGAATCTATTACTAATGGCAAGCAGATCAAAGGTTCTTTAATCGTTACAGCAAGCCACAATCCTAGTGAGTACAACGGATTAAAAATGACTTTTAATAAAGCTTCTATAACCGAGAAAGAGATTAAAAAAGTTAAAGAATTAACTATAGAGCAGATTTCTAAAGACGAAATTTCTCCAAAATATGGAATAACTACTAAATACGATATTATACCGGAATACATCGATGTTATGTGTAAAAACTTCCCTAATATCGGAAAAGGAATCAAAGTAGTTGTAGATAGTGCAAACGCTACAGGCGGTGTTGTTGCTCCTAAATTATACAGAGAGCTTGGCGCTGAAGTTATTGAATTGTATTCTGAACCAGATGGTAATTTCCCTAATCATCACCCAAACCCTAGTGATGAAAAAACATTGACTGATATAAAAGCAAAAGTAAAAGAAGTTGGAGCAGATTTAGGTATAGCTTTTGACGGTGATTCTGACCGTATAGGTGCTGTTGACTCTTCTGGAAATGCATTAACAGGCGATAAGCTTTTGTTAGTTTATGCTATGGATGTGATTTCTGACCTAGTTAAAAGAGGTGAGAAACCTACCATAGTGTCGGAGGTCAAATGTTCTCAAGTATTATATGATACTATTGAAGAAAATGGCGCAAATGCCGTTATGTGCAAGACTGGGCACGGTTATATCAAGAGCAAAATGAAAGAGACTAATGCAATTTTGGCAGGAGAAATGAGCGGTCACATGTTTTTCAAAGATAGATATTACGGCTTTGATGATGCTATATATGCAGGCTGCCGTATAATTGAAATAATCGCGAAAAATAAAAATCAAAACAGTAATTTTAAATTAGAGGATATGCTTGATCCATTTTCAAAAGTTCATACTTCAAGTGAAGTCAGATTCCATTGTCCAAATGAACTTAAAGCTCCTGTATTAGAAGACTTAACTCAAAAAATTGAATTTGGAGAAAAAATATTTTCTGATCCTATAAAAGCAATTATTACTTTAGACGGGTTAAGAATTATTTTTAATGATGGTTTTGCTCTTATTCGTCAGAGCAATACAGAGCCTGTTTTTACGCTTCGTTTTGAGGCTAAGACCGAGCAAAAAGCAAATAGTTACAAAGAAGCAATGATAAAATCATTAGAACAATCTATAGAAAAATGTAAATAGAAGAGGGAAAAATGAATAAAAGCTATATCGCTCTATCACTCGTAGTGATGTGTTTATTTTGTTTGTTAGTAGGTATTGTCAACTCAAATAAGAGTTTGACTTATTATAACGACAAAAAAACTAAAAAGGTGACTTCGGCATTGATTACAACAGCCAGTAAAATAGCTGTAATCAACATTGATGGCGTTATAGATTCTAATATGAGGGCTTCAGCTTTTAAAAATGAATTCTGTGCCCAAAATGCCTTAAAATCTCTCAAGCTTGCAGGTAAAGACCCAGAAATCAAAGTGATTATAATAAAAATTAATTCTCCAGGTGGTACTGTAGCTATGTCACAGAGTATTTATAATGAGGTTTTGAGAATAAGAAAAACAAAACCTGTAGTTGTTGCTATGGAAGACTTAGCTGCTAGTGGTGGATATTATATTGCAAGTGCTGCAGACAGGATATATGCATTAGAAGGCACTTTAACAG
>JAEZOG010000104.1 GCA_023414155.1 Cyanobacteria bacterium OH_CFB_184
CTCTGCAGCAATCGGTGCAGGTGGACTTGCTTTTTGCGGGTTTAAAAACATCTCAGGCGGTTTCTACAAAGGACTGTCTGCAGGATTAAAACTTTTTAGAAGAAAAAAATAAAGGAGACAAATATGTCAGTAGGAAAATTTTTCGCAGGTTTCATAATTGGCGGAGCAGTAGGTGCTCTTGCAGGTATTCTTTTAGCTCCGGAATCAGGAGAAAAAACTCGTGAGTTATTGAGCAAAACATCAAAAGATATTTGCGACAAAGCACAAGATACAGTATGTGAAATCCAAACAAAAGCAGATGATATCGTTAGTGATATCCAAGAAAAAGGCGATGAACTTATTGAAAAACTTCAAGAAATCATAAACAAACAAAAAGTCGCTGAATAAATCAAATAATTAAAAACTGTATACAAAATCTCTTTCTATGTATTTAATAAACTATTTTTATAATAAAATACAGGAAAGAGATTTTGATTTTTATGTTAAAAAAAATATATACACTACTAACTATAAGCTTTATACTTTTATTACCGAATTTTGCAAATGCACACGATAGCAACATCCCGATAAGAGTAGGGATAAGCACCAATGATTTTAGCAAATTCGTTTATGGATCAGCTGAATTCAGCGCGAACGGTAATTTCGAAATTATAGATATTGCAAGCGGAAGAATAATACCTAATTTAACTTCTGAAGACATAATTAAAGTCAGCATAAAAAATGGCTGCTATACAATATATAAAAACCAAAATTTAAACACAACCAATTTATATGGCCCTATTGTTATTAAGCCGAAACAAACAAGCACGTTTATCGCTGTTCACAATTTAAAAAGAAGCGGAAATCAGGCATATTACAGAGGCATTATTGAATTAACTAAAAAAACAGGAAACGAAAATTTATTCTGTATAGTAAACGTCTTGGATCTTGAAAATTACTTAAAAGGTGTAGTTCCTAACGAAATGCCTATTAGGTTTGGCTTAGAAGCACTAAAAGCTCAAACGGTAGCCGCCAGAAACTATGCATTAAGACCAAGAGAAAAGTTTTACAGTGAATTTGACGTATGTGACTCTGTTGCTTGTCAGGTTTATTTTGGTGCAGCAACTGAAAAAGAACTTTCAAATACAGCTATTAAACAAACAAACGGCATTGTAGCACTTTCTCCGGAAGAAGAATTAATCTTGGCGCTGTATAGCTCAACGGCAGGCGGCTACACAGAAAACTATGAGTATACCTTTTCAGACCCTAAGACAAGAGCATTCCCAACTAAAGCTATCTCTTATCTAAAAGCAAAACCTGATTATAAAACAATGAGCTCATTGGCTGATGAAGAAAGCGCAAAAGCATTTTTCTTATCTTATCCTGATTCATTCGACAGCCAGTCACCATATTTCAGATGGGAAAGAGAATGGAAATTCGATGAGCTTGAACAAGTTCTCAAAAAAACACTTATAGACCAATCAAAAACAGGGTTTATCAAGCCCAGCTTCACTAATTCAGATGATTTTGGCACTTTAAAAGATCTAAAAGTAATCAAAAGAGGTGAATCAGGAAAAATCATAAGTTTAAATATAATCACTGATAAAGGTTCTTATTGTGTATCAAAAGAACTTGTTATAAGAAGAACTTTGCAAAAAAACGGTAAAGCACTTCCAAGCGCAAACTTTGTGATCGATATCGTCGGAAACGATGACAATAAAAAAATAATCCTTCACGGTGCAGGTTTTGGTCACGGAGCAGGATTGAGCCAATTCGGAGCAGGCGGAATGGCTGCTAAAGGTTATAAGTTTGATGAAATTCTACAACACTATTACACAGGAATTTCACTAGCCACCATGCCTGTAGAGCTAACAACAGAGGAAATTAAAAACACAGCAGATCAAACTTTTTATGCCTCATCTAAAAAAGCCTTTTTAAGAATAAACAACCCTGATGGCATAGATGAGTTAACTGTAATGATAAATGGAAAAGAATTTAAGCCTGATATTAGCGATTCAACAAAGAAAAAATTTAAAATAGATATTTCAGAATATGTAAATGTTGGTCAAAACACAATTGTGTATTGCATACCAAAACTTGAAAACAGGAAGAAAACGATGAGAGTGTACGTCGAAATAAAAGAGGCAAAAAATGAGTAAAACCCACAGCCTCATGAAAGCTGCTTGGATAATAGCATTTGTCACAATAATATCGAAATTTATGGGATTCTTCAGAGATGTGGTAACCGCAAACTACTATGGAGCAGGCACAACGTCTGATGCGTATTTTTATGCATATCAAATTCCGGCACTAGCTTTAGTATTGTTAGGAGGGGTCGGCGGGCCTTTTCATAGTGCTACTGTAGCTGTATTTGCCAAGCTGATACAAAATACTGATGAGAAAGCCAACGAAAAAGTAAATAGACTCTATAGTACTTTTGTAACATCATCTTGCCTGGTTTTTGCTCTATTGAGCGTATTAGTATTTATTTTTTCAGACCAGATTATGGGTTTTATAATTTCAGGTCACAACCATGAATTAATAAAACTTGCAGGATTACATTTAAAAATAATGTCTCCAATTTTAATTATTGGAGGGATTGTCGGAATATATTACGGCCTATTGATTACATTCAAAGAATTTATGTTGCCGAATATTTCTCCGATAATAATGAGCATTGTAATAATCGTTTCTATAGCTTTAGCAAAAAACGATACTTTAGGACTTGTACTGGCTTCTGCCACAACTGTTGGAGCTCTTTGCCAGTTTCTGGTTCAATATCCAAAAATTAGACAGCTTGGATTCAAAGTAAAACCTAACTTGCAAATACGAGATAACAAAGAGTTCCACAATTTAATGGAATTGCTTTTCCCTGCTATTTTAAGCTCAACAGTCGGTCAGATATATGTATATGTCGATATGTTTTTCGCTTCGCAATTATCATCTGGTGCGTGGTCTGCGATTGGTTATGCAAACAGAATTTTTCAATTCCCGGTAGGGATTTTGGTAACTGCATTTTTAGTTCCATTGTTCCCAATTTTCTCAAAACTAGTTGGTGACAAGAACTACAACGACATAAGATATTATTTTAATAAAGGTGTAGGGCTATTGAACTTTGTGGCGTTCCCTATTTTAGTCGGAATAATTTTGCTTGCGAGCGATGCGGTTCAACTTGTTTTCCAAAGAGGGGCATTTGATTCAAATGCAACTTATATGGTATCTCAAGCACTCATATTCCTTTCAATCGCAATAATACCATATGTATTTAGAGATTCTATAACAAGAATTTTTTATTCGTTCAACGATTCAAGAACACCATTTTTAGTTGCATTATCATCGATAGCTTTAAAATTCTTATTAAACTTCTTATTTGTAAAACCTCTTGGAATAGGCGGTATCACCCTATCTACTTCTCTAGTGACATTGTTTAATGCAACTTTGCTAGGATTCTTTATTCTCAAAAAAATGGATATGGACTATAAAATTTATTTCAAAAATTTATTTAAAATGATAGCAGCAGCTATTTTGACATTTGCAACAAGCTTTTTAATATACAAAGAATGGCAAATCTCAGACGCTAGCTGGTTGATGCTTGCAATCAAAACTTCAACAATGCTTTTATTCTGCTTTGCAACTTATATTGCTTATGCCTCTATTTTAAGAATAGCTTACGTTAAGGAACTAAAGGACAGGATATATGGATATATTAAACGACGTTAAATTTGTAGAAAAACTAAACCAAACTCTAAAAAATGGCGGGGTCGTTTCTTTTGTAACAGATACTGTCTGGGGTGTTGGATGCCTTCCGACAAATAAAGATGGAGTGGATAAAATTTACAGCTTGAAAAACAGAGATACTTCAAAGCCTCTCATATTAATGTCTGATGATATTGAGAACCTAAAACCTTTTGTAAAAAACATACCTGAAAAAGCGCAAGATTTGATAAAAAAACATTTCCCAGGGGCTCTAACACTTATTTTTGAAAAAGCTGAAATAACACCTGAAATAATTACTTCAGGCAAAAATACAGTCGGAATAAGAGTTCCAAACAATGAATTTTTCAAGAAATTATGTCAAGTAATCGACGGGCACGTGCTTGCAACAACAAGCGCTAACCTTTCTTCGCAACCGTCTGCTAAAAACTACAATGAGGCTAAAGATTTTATTGGAGAATACGTTGACTACACTTTTGAAGATTACGGATATAGCGCAAAAGGTCTTGAATCTACTGTTGCACTAGCAACAAACGATGATATAAAAGTGCTAAGACAAGGCGCAGTTAACATTGAAGATTAGTTGTAATATTTGCCAATCGTCCCTAAAATTAGGTAAAATTAAAATATGAAAAGATATACAAGCTCACTTATAATTGTAATAATTTCATTTCTTTTTGTCGCATCGATCGCGTATATCATTTCGACCGAATTTTTAGACCGATCAGCAAATGACTACGCAATAAAACAAATAGCATACAACCAAAAAGATAACGGTTCTGACGACATAGTCATTGTCGTAATCGATGATAAATCACTGGAATACATAAGATGGCCATGGCCAAGATCATTGTATTCAGACCTTTTTGAATTTTTGCAAAACCAATCCGAAGCGAAAGCTATTTTATTTGATGCAGTCATTACTTCTCCTGATTCTTATAACCAATGGGCTGATCAAAATTTTTATAACCGTTTACCAAAGCTGCATTCTTTTGTTTCAGGCTTTAATCTGTATTCAACAAACAATAACAGCGGGGATATTCTCCCATCTAGTTATGATAAACTTTTTGAATCTAAATCATTAGTCACTATTAGAGATAAACGCTTTAGAAAAATTGAATCAAACTACTTTGGAATAACAAAATTTCCAAAAGAATATATCGAAAACGTTCCAGCACTAGGTTCTGTTATGGTTCCAATGGATAAAGACGGTGTCATAAGAAGATTTATGCCTATTGTTGAATACAAAGGCAAACTCTATCCTTCATTGGCTCTTAGTGGTTATTCATTAAAATCAGGAATTAAAGATTTTGTTCTGTATGATAACTTCTTATGCTCTGATGATGGTTGCAAGTCATTAAAAATCCCAATCAGTCAAAGAAAATCGAACAATTCCGTATATTCAAATTTATCAGGTATCTTTACCAATTTTAACTGGTACAAACCTGTTGATGAATATTATTCACACAAACATTATTCTGCAATAGATATAATCAATTCAGCAAAAGCAATAAAAGAAGGTAAAAAACCGACTCTTGACCCTATGATTTTCAAAGACAAAATTGTAATTGTCGGAGGAAACGCTAACTCACAAAGTTTAGAGGACAGAAGAAACACACCTATTCTTTTAAAGCACTCAGGAGTTGACATCCAAGCTACAGCCATTAACAATATGATCGATAACAAGTTCTTTCTTGAAAGAAATTCTATCGTAACTTTAATCTTATCGCTTATATTTGGTTGGCTGACTTTCTGGATAATAAGCAGATACTCTATCGTGGTATCTCTAGCGTTTACATCAATGCTGACCTGCGCTCACATAATTTTTTACAATATGTTTTTGGCAAATAATATTGAGATATCGCTATTTACACCAATCGTCACAGGTATAATAGTAATAGCATTCGGGTATTCCTATAGATACATTTTAGAAGGACAAAACAAAGAAAAAATCCAAAACGTTATGGGCAAATATATCTCAAAAGATATTATGCAAAACGTTATGTTAAACATAGACCATGTTAAAGTTGGCGGTATGAAATCAGAAGTCACTATTCTTTTTGCTGATATAAGAGGGTTCACTTCGATTTCTGAGAACCTAAGCGCAGAAGAAGTTACTGAAATACTAAATGAATATTTCAGCGCAATAGAACCGATTATTAGAAAATATGACGGAGTTTTAAATAAGTTTATGGGTGATGCTGTAATGGCAATATTTGGTGAACCTATAAAAAACAAAAAACACGCAATAAATGCTGTGAAATGCGCTCAGGAAATCTTGAAAAAAGTAAAGCTCTTACAAGGTAAATGGCTTAATGAAGGCAAACCAAAAATCAGTATCGGGGTTGGAATAAACACAGGTGAAGCATTTGTCGGCAACGTAGGTTCAGAAGAAAGACTGGAATATACGGTAATCGGTGATACAGTAAACCTTGCCAGTAGAATAGAAGCACACAACAAAATATATAAAACGCAATTCCTCATTAGCGAAAACACATACAAGCATATAACCTCAATCGCTGATGTAATAAAAATCAGCGACGTAAAAATCAGAGGAAAAGCTAAAAAAATAGATATATACGAAGTTTTAAGAATAACTGATAATTAAAATGATATTGGAAAGCTACTTAAAAAATGTCAATTTGGAACAAATTAAATTAGCAGTTGGTGTTGAAGAAAAGCACCAATTTATTGACATAAAAGGAAAAGAGTCTACTTTTTCAGGCTTTATGAAAAAAGAGCTTTTAAACATTTATAAATTATCTAAAAAAGATCCAAAATGGCTTCCTCTAATAGAAGGCTTTGAAGCATATGCTCAGGAGAATTTGCCTCAAAGAAAAAAAATAATTAAGCGATTTATAAACGTATTAAAAGCAGAATTAAATCCTAATTCATCAAAATCAGATACAAGTGAGGCCTTGGATTCTTCAAGAAAAAGCATTTACGATCAAGATGTAACTTACGTAAAAGGAGTCGGTCCTAAAGTTGCATACTTATTAAATAAGCTCGGAATTTTTACCGTTTTTGACCTCATAAACTACTTTCCCAAAAAGCACATCGACTACTCTTCAAGGTGCTTTATAAAAGATTTAAAAGAAGGAAACGATGTAACAATATTCGGGAAAATAACCTTCGTAAAAGCTTTCACTACAAGAAATAACTTGTCTATCGTGACAGTCAGAATTACAGATGAAACGGCTCCTCTTGAACTGAATTTCTTTTATCAAAAATCTAACAGATATATGATTGAAAGATACAAAGCA
>JAEZOG010000116.1 GCA_023414155.1 Cyanobacteria bacterium OH_CFB_184
ATTATATGTAGGTATAAAAAAGAGACCAATCGGTCTCTTTTTTCTTTAAATCTTATAAATTATAATTTTTATAAATCCTGCCAATTAGAATCAATTTTAACATCGTGGACAGGATAAGTTCTATTACCGCCAGAGACTGGGTCGATGTAATTGTATATTTTCATCCAGATATTTCTTTTATCTTTTTTGTAATTAACAGGACCATATGGATCACGCTTTTGTGATTCTACAACTGCCGCTGTATCTTTAGAATAGCCATTGTTTATTAAAAAATGTTCAGTAGTCATATGATCAGTGTCAACATATGCATTTGATGCTAACGCTGTAATTATCATTATTGGTAGTACATACAAAAACTTCTTCACAATTATTCCTCACTTTTTAGTTTAAGTTTACTCTATTTTTTCAATCTGTGCAAACATCTAAATATATTACATAGTTTTATTCTAGTTCTGATTTTACAATTTTTTCGAACTCATCAACCAGTAAATTCTCAGGTAGTTTTTTTATAATTTCACCTTTTTTAAAGATATATCCTTCACCGATTGCGCCTGCTATTCCGTAGTCTGCATGTTTTGCTTCTCCTGGGCCATTTACAGGGCAGCCCATAACCGCTATTGTTATTGGCTTGTCATAGTTTTTGAACCTATCTTCAACTTTTTTAGCAAGGTTTATGAGGTCAATTTGACATCTGCCGCAAGTCGGGCATGATACAAAATTTATTCCCTTTTCTCTTAATTCTAATGATTTTAGTATTTCAAAACCGGCATGGACTTCTTCTTCAGGGTTTTCTGTAAGAGAAACTCTTATTGTATCTCCGATACCTTCTGCAAGAAGAGTTCCTAATCCTACAGATGATTTTATGAGTCCGCCTTTAAGAGTTCCTGCTTCTGTAACTCCTAAGTGAAGTGGATATGGAATCTGAGTCGCAATAAGTCTATACGCTTCAATTGTTGTAAGAACGTTGCTTGATTTCAATGATACTTTTATGAGGTCAAAATCATTGTTTTCTAATATTTGAATGTGTCTTAATGCACTCATTACCATTTTTTCAGCTAATGGTATAGGCATTTCAACTAAATCTTTTTCTAAAGAACCTGCATTTATGCCTATTCTAATCGGTATTGAATTTGCTTTAGCAAGAGAAACTACTTTTTTTACGTTTTCTTCTTTTCCAATATTTCCAGGATTGAGTCTTAATGCGTCTATTCCGTTTTCAATACAGTGAATTGCTAGTCTGTAATCAAAATGTATATCAGCAATTAATGGAATAGAAATTTGCTTCTTAATCTCTTTTATTGCAGAAGCTGCTTCTTGATTTAAGATAGCTAATCTTACAAGCTCGCATCCGCTTTCTTCTAATTTTTTGATTTGGTTAACTGTTGCTTTAACATCTCTGGTGTCGGTGTTACACATAGATTGAACGCTTATTGGAGCGTCTCCGCCGATTTCAATGTTACCAATGTTTAATTTTGTTGATTTTCTTCTGTTTATCATAAGACCTTCCTGTTAAAATTAGCATATCATAAAATACGGAGCCGAGAATATGAAAATTGCAGTAATTTCTGATTTGCATGGCAATATGGAAGCCTTAACATCAGTTTTAGAAGATATAAAGAAAAATAATTGTGACAAGATTTTTTGCTTAGGTGACCTTGCGATGGCTGGACCAGAGCCCTCTAGAACAATTGAGTTTGTGAAAGATATGATTGATAAGTCTGAAATGACTGTTATTCAAGGTAATACAGATGAAAGATTGGCTAAGTTTTCTCAAGAATTCTTAGATGCTGTTTCTAAGTTAAATATAACAATGGCGAATGCCTATATCGCTGATTTTGAAGCGCTTTCTGATGAAAATAAATCATTTTTAGGAAACTTAGATAAAACTAAAGAGTTTAATATAGCCAATATCAAAATACTTTTAGTTCATGGTTCTCCAAGACGCATCGATGAAAATATTTTTCCAGATCTTTCTGTTGAAGAAGTAGAAGAAATGATTAAAGATACAAAAGCTGATTTGATTTTTTGCGGCCATACACACATGCCTTGCGGTTATCAAACAAATACTAATCAAACTGTCGTAAATGTCGGCAGTGTTGGAAGACCTTTTAGCGAAAAACCATTAAGCTGTTATGTTGTGCTTGATATCGATGAAAACAATTCTAGCTTTACGATAGAACATAAGTTTGTTCAATATGATTTCAAGACTGCTGCTAGAAAACTAAAGGAGCGAAACTTTGATGGAGCAGAAAAGCTGGCTTCCATGCTTGAAAGCGCTACATCAAGGTATCCTGACTAGTTTTTTGTAAATTAAAATTAAGCAGTTAGCAAATATTTTTTTGCGCGTACATTTTATAAAAAGAAAACCAAATATAGACTAGTATGCGTCCAATGAGAGCCAGGTAAAGGGTGGAATAATGAAGTTAAGTGGCGAAGGTATGCCGCGTAGTACGGCGGCAAATAATACATATAATCAAAGAAAAACTCGTTTAGTGAAGGGAAATATACCTTCTCAGACGAGTTTTCCTCTTAAATCAGAGAATTCTAATATAAGTTTTAAAGGTGCAGAAACTCTTT
>JAEZOG010000148.1 GCA_023414155.1 Cyanobacteria bacterium OH_CFB_184
ATTCTGATTTTAGAGTGGTTGTCAACACCTGCCGGGATTTTTACTGAAATTTTCTTTTCTTTTTCGATTCTTCCGTTGCCTTTACAGTCAGGACAAGGATCTTTGATGATTGTTCCTGCACCTTTACAGTTAGGGCAAGTAGAAATCTGACTGAAATGTCCAAGAATAGTTTGAGTAACTTGCTGGATTTTTCCTGTTCCTCCGCAAGTAGGACATGTTGTAGGGCTAGAACCCGGTTTTGCGCCAGAGCCTTCGCATTTTTCACATTCTTCCAGGTGATCGATTTTTATTTCTTTTTCAACACCAAAAACAGCTTCTTCAAAATCTAATTCTATATCTAATCTTAGGTCTGAACCTTTTTGTGGTGCATTAGTATTTTGTGAGTAATCTGAAAAACCGCCAAATCCGCCAAAGAAACTTTCAAATATATCATTGATGTTTCCAAAACCGAAATCAAATGGTCCAGAGGTGTTAAATCCTGCATTTTTTAATCCGTCTTCGCCGTATCTGTCATATGTGGCTCTTTTATTTTCATCCATTAATGTTTCGTATGCTTTGCCCAGTTCTTTGAACTGATCTTCTGCATCTGGAGCTTTGTTAACGTCAGGATGAAGTTCTCTTGCTTTTTTTCTAAATGCGCTTTTTATCTCATCTTTTGTTGCATCTTGACTTACCCCAAGCGTGTCATAAAAATTAGTCATAATTCCCTTTTGTTCTCTCAATACTAAATATTATTGTTTTTATATCTATATTATTACACAGCCACATCTACAAGTGCAGCTCTTAGAACTTTATCTGCGATTTTGTAACCTTTTTGTAACTCTCTTACGATTGTTTCTTCAGGGTATTCATCAGATTGTGTTTGCATAACGGCTTCGTGGAAGTTAGGATCGAATTTTTCTCCTACTGTCGGGATTTCTTCTAGTCCTAATTTCTTCAAAGATTCTATTGTTTGTTTATGTAATATATCGACTGTTCCTTTTAAAGTTGTACAATCTTCGACGGAATCTATCGATTTTTGTGCCCTTTCAAAATTATCAAGAACTTCAATTAGTTTTTTTAGGGCTTCTTCAGTACCGTATTTTAGTAATGCTTCTCTTTCTTGGCTTTGACGTTTTCTATAATTGTCAAAGTCTGCCGCAAGCCTTATGTATTGATTATTTAGGTTTTCAAGATCATCTTTAACTTTTTTGAATTCATCAGATTCTTCGTTTGTTGCTTTATCAGCTACTTCTTGAGCTTGCGCTTGAGCAGATTCTTGAGATTGATCTTCTGCTGTTTGCTGATCTTTTATTTCTTTTTCTTCTGAAAACGGATTATTGTTATCTTTTTTGTGATGTTCTTTTTTATGCATATTTTTAACCTACTTTAATTAATACCTAATATCTATTATAGGCTAACAAATTTTATACTCAATCTTTATTAATGTTTTTTTAACTTTTCAATATAAACGCCTGTTAATATTCTTGAATGATTGCTAAACGAGCTAAAAAAAGTTATCATATCTATATAAGTGGTACGATTTATTCTGATTTCCCTTAATATGAGTTGATATATGGCAAAAATAAAAAAACTTGGAATTTTTGATATTATAAAAGTTCAAAAGATGATTTCTATGTTGAGCGAAAATGAGCCACCCTCTTTTACCAAGTTTGTATTGCTTTTCCCTTTTAATATGTTGCAGAATATATTGCCTATAAAGTTAAGAAAACTTCCCGAAAATTTTGTTTCAACTGAGCAGAAACAAATCAATGGTATGATCTCGGTGCAAGCTGAGCGGGGTAATTCATACAAGTGGAATATTAACCAGCTATTTCTTGATAAAAACTCATATCCAGCTGGTCGTCAGCTTGTAGATTATATTCTTGCAAAGTATGGTGCGATGGGCGCAAATACTTTCTCAGTTACAGTAGAAGATACTCACGAAGAACTTATCGACTTATTTTCTAAAGGATGCGGCTTTAGGTTATGCTCTCATGAGTCCTTATGGAAAATGAATGAAATCATTCTAAAAGAACCTGCACAGAACAATGATTTATACAGACCGTTTAAAAACTCTGATGCTAAAAGTGTCTGTGAATTATACAATGATTCTATTTATCCTCATTTTAGGTATTCTCTAGCTCGAGCTAAGTCAGAATTCTATGACAGATTTTTCCAGGGCTTTTCTTCAACTGCATCGTTTAAATATGTAGTAGATGATCACCATTCTAAACAGATAAAAGCCTACGTTGATATTCAAACATCTGATAATACAAATTATATTCTTGATGTAGTTGTGCATCAGGCTTATGAGGATTTATATCCTGACATGGTTAATTTTGCTGTAAGTCAAATTATTAGACGCAAAAAGAATTTTAATCTCTATATAAAAAGCAGAAAGTACATCATAAGCAGCAAAAAACTTGAAGAGTATTTAAAAGAGTGCAACTTCAGTTTGCTTAAAAACAGACTGGTGCTTGTAAAAGACTTTTTTAAGACAATTAAATATGAAGAAAAAATCGCAAAACCCGCAATTATTTTTTCAGAAATAAAAGGAAAGCCTGCCTTTAAAGCAAGCGCTGATAAACAGCTTTAAATTTAATTTGTTTCCGTTATAATTAGCGTATGCTTGATTTTAATAATTTTAAGAGAATAGTTTTTAAGTTTGGAACTAACGTTCTAAGAAATGATGATGGCGAAATTTCCCTATCAAGAATTTATTCTTTTATAGAAGATATTTCTAAACTTCATAAACAAGGTAAAGAGATAATCATCGTTACATCTGGTGCTGTCGGACTTGGTGCAAAAAAAGTCGGTGTTGACCCATCACAAAGCGTTGTGTTAAAACAAGCTTGTGCTGCTATAGGGCAAGGTCAGCTTATGTCGATATATGAGCACGGATTTGATAAATATTCTATCGTCAGCGCGCAAGTATTGCTTACAGAAGAAGATTTTGCACAGCGTATTAAATATCTTAATTTGAGCAATGTTTTAAACGAACTTTTAAATTTAAATGTGATTCCTATAATAAATCAAAACGATACCGTTTCTACTGAAGAGATAGAAGAAGCTATACATAACGCTTTTGAAATTTGTTTTTCTGATAATGACAAGCTTTCAGCGCTAGTTGCAAGTAAATTAGATG
This sequence comes from Cyanobacteria bacterium OH_CFB_184, assembly GCA_023414155.1. GTDB lineage: Bacteria > Cyanobacteriota > Vampirovibrionia > Gastranaerophilales > Gastranaerophilaceae > JAEZOG01. The sequence goes on from JAEZOG010000148.1 coordinate 3,128, forward strand.
CAGATTTGCTTATGATTTTATCTGACATAGATGGTTTGTTTGATGACAATCCAAAAGAAAACCCTAACGCAAAAATTATTCCAATTGTAAATGAAGTTACAGAAGAAATAGAAAAATACGGTCTTAACGCATCTAAAGGCGGTCGTGGCGGTATGAAAACAAAGCTTGAAGCTGCAAAAGTCGTAACAAGGTCCGGCGGACATATGATAATTGCAAACGGTAAGACTCCACAGATTATTTCAAAGGTCTTTGGCGGAAATAACACCGGTACTGTTTTCTTGCCATCAGATCAGCTTTCAGAAAAGAAAAGATGGATTGGATATGCAACTAACATTTCTGGACAATTGGTTGTTAATACAGGTGCTAAAAAAGCACTTAAAGAAAAAGAATCCAGCCTTTTATCGATAGG